>JAEUQL010000594.1 GCA_016789295.1 Blastocatellia bacterium
GAACCATATTCAGTAGTAAATTTTGATCGTTTAGCTTCTAACAGCCCAAAAAAGTTTTCAGGTAGATATATAAGTATTGAAAATGGTACTCCAACAGAAGTTTGGATGGCTGCTAGAATGGATAAAATGATTGCTTTAAGTATGAATAGCTACAACCAACAGTATCCAATAGCTTTTACTAACTGGCCTACACTAGATCCTTTAGTACATCCAACTGAAGCAACAAAGGAAGAAGAGATAGCTTTATATAAGAAATTAGGTCGTCGCATTGCAGGAGAATTGAAAGAGTATGATAACGATGCTGTGGGTTTGGATATGGGAAAGACAAAAGCTACTGTCAATTTTCCAGCAGGCATCTTTGCATCTTATCATGCCTATCCTTACTACCCAGATTTTATGAACCTCGATCCAACATACAGAAAGACCATTGGTTCAAATGGAATAAATGCCTATCTTGGCTACCTTCTGGATCTCAAACGCCACCACAAAGGTGAACCAGTATTGATTGCAGAAACTGGTGTACCTAGCAATCGTGAAACTGCACATCTGCAACCTCAAGGGTGGAACCACGGTGGACACAATGAGAAACAGCAAGCCGAAATTAATGTTCAACTAGTTGAAACTATTCGAGAAGCAGGTCTTAGTGGTGTACTTATGTTTGCTTGGATAGACGAGTGGTTCAAGCATAACTGGATAGTACTCCCTTTTGAGATACCGGCTGAAAGAACTAGACTTTGGCACAACGTTCAGGATGCAGAACAGAATTACGGTCTAGTAGCAATGAAAGCTGGTAGTGGTAATTTTCTGATAGATGGAGATGTAAAGGAATGGAAAGATATTCCTGCTCTCTTATCAGAAACTACTACCCAGTCAGAACCTACTATCCAGAGTGATGTAGCAGTAAAAAGTCTAAAAGTAACCTCAGATGAAAGCTATTTGAGGCTCTGTCTGGAATTTAATAATCTCGACAGTGACAAAGATGGATCTACAGACTGGGATAAGTTCTCTCTTCTAATAGGTATAGATACATATGACTTAAAAGACCAAAATGGCCAACCTATCGGACTTGGTGACCATTCTCTGCCAAATATATCAAACTTAAAAATATCTTCTGGAAATGAATTTCTAATAGAACTTATTAGCCCACAAAAGAGCCGATTATTAGTAGATAATAATTACGATATCTTTACACATCGTTACAACCGGCCTTATAGTTCAAAATTCAATGAGGATGGTATCTTCATTGAGCAGATAGCTGAAACTAATCGAGAGCGTATAGGTAGAGATGCAACCATATACCCAGCACAAAGAGTCAATCGTAGCCCTTTTCGTTACGGAAAAGAGACTGAAGGAGATTCTCTTTCAGAATGGGCTGTTGATATCAAAAATAGTTCCATTGAAATGAGGATACCTTGGGGACTTCTATATGTAACCGATCCAAGTTCTAGACTAGTGCTACACGATGATCTAACAAAATCCAAAGAAATTGGAACACACCAAACAGAAGGATTTAGATTTTCAGTAGTTGCTACAAACAGAAGTAGAGTTATCTCTACACTTCCAAAAGCTATAGGTCAAACAATACCTTTATCGCCGGTTTATCAGTGGAAAACTTGGGAAAAACCTACTTACCATTCTTATCTGAAGCCAGCTTATTATGCACTTCAGAACTGTTTTCTTAAGATAGCTAAACAAGAAGACTATTTGAAATAAGAGTGACGGCCAACAGCTACTTATTCTAAAGCTTCCAGGGTAGCTGTAGCTGCAATACGGTTTTTCGAAGTATTAAAATTCTGTAGCTCTCTTATATTTTGTGGATCTATCTCTATGAGTGCATAAGAAGCAGCAAGAGCAAGAACAAGATCTCCTTTTTCTAAGCATTCTAATAATAATGTTTTGGCTCCTGCTATCCCTAAATGCCCAGCAGCCCTAGCAGCAGATATTTTAATCTGAACATCTTCACTTTGTAGAGCTTTCAATATAGCTGGTTCGACATCTTCTGAAATAAGATTGTAATGAATTACCTGTATAGCCTTACTGCGTACAGTCAAATCATGGTGTTCTAGCAGTTTTATAAAGTTAGGTATAGGAAGTAGTTTTTGCCACGATTCTATGATTTCTAAAGTAGTTATGATCTGTTTTATCTCTTTTGATTGCAAAATTTCTGGAATAATATTTTCGGAAAGTAAAAGAGCATGTTTTTTCAACTCTTCTGATAATATTGCTCGAACTATTAAAGAGCTATCCAAAGCTAACTTAAAAACTTTATCAAGACTCTCTATATGGCCAGAGTTCAAGATAGCTTTTGCAGTACTGAAACGTACATTCTGATCTACATCGGAAAGTGCTTTTAGAAATATATGCTCTGACTTGTTAGCTTTTAATAAACCTAGCATTGTAACCGCTTTTCTGCGTAGTTGAACATTTTTTGACTGATACATATGCTCTAAATCAGCTACTAATCCTATGTCAGAAGCCAATTGAGACAAACGTACTAATGCTATTCCAGATACAGACAACAAAGAGCTAGTAAGTATCTCCTCAAATTGCCTTGGATAACGATTGTAGAAAGAAGCCAGCTTTTCACAAGAGCACGCACCTACTATGTAGTCTGAGATCTCTGTATTGATGTATGGACTCAGCTTCTCGAACTGGTGTTGGTAAGCTCTAGTTTTTAGGCGTTTGATTAAAACAATAGTTAAAAGAAGTATGATGCTAGTTATGATAACAAGCAGAAAAGCAAT
>JAEUQL010000595.1 GCA_016789295.1 Blastocatellia bacterium
CTGTGTACCTTTACAAGCGAGCAAAAGAGCGGGCCAAAGCACGCGATGCTTCGGAGAGGGCAAGCCTTCCTTCTGCTTCTTCAGCTTCATTATCGACCTTTTTGTTTAGCAATGTACGCAGTTTCATTCTTGCTTTATGAAGTTGAGATTTAGAAGTACCACTGCTTATTCCAAGTTTCTTGGCTATCTCTTCGTGTTCATATCCTTCAACATCGTGAAGCAGGAAGACTGTTTTGTATCCTGGAGGAAGCTGTTCAACAGCAGCCGTCAAGGCTATTCTATCTACTACAGGAACCGATCTGGAACGTTCAGTGAAAGCTACTTCCTTCTCTGGTATATCTCCCGTTTCAGTAGTTAGTTCGGATTTTACAGATCTTTTTCTAAAATGCATAAGAACCTGATTGACTGCAATACGATGCAACCAAGTAGTAAAAGCTGAATCTCCTCGAAAACTGTCAAGTTTTCTTTGAACCTGTATAAAAACCTCTTGGGCCAAATCCTCTGCGTCTGCTACATTCGCAGTCATTCTTAAACAGAGGCTAAATACACGACGATAATGCTTACTATATAGGTCTTCTAGAGATAGCTGTTCTTGTTTAGCGAATGATAAGTCTATAGATGAATCGATTGCCATTACTTGACTACTCATCTTCTCTTCCTCCGTATAACTAAACTTGATATGTTTTGACCAGCTAAAGGCAATCGACGTGCAAAAGTGCTGAGTTTGGCTACAAAAATCACTAAAGTATTCTCTAATAAAGACTTACTTTTGGCAGGTTTTTCCAGCAGCCTCTTTTTTAAACAGAGTTGCTACACTTTTTACAGCAACATCACACGATTTGGTGCACTCTGAAGATCCAAATAACAGATATTCACGCACTATCACTTGACCAGAGGCTACATCTCAGTGTAAAAGAGAGAAGGTAGTTAAAAACGATTTTGATTGATAATTGAGACAGGAAAGACTATATTGGTCACTAATTTTAACGGCTCCACATCCAATTCTAACTGCTGATATGAATCGAAAAACGCGGAGTGACTTACGAATCTTGCTCATTCAACCCCGCCTCGATCTACCGATGGTTGAGCATGAACTCTTATCTATCGCCAGATATTCTGGTCTTTGCAAAGAACAGTTGCTTTCTGTAAACCCGTTCAAAAACAGAATAGACGAGGTGTTACTAGAAAAAGCTGATGCAGTTATCATTGGTGGCTCAGATACTTCGGTTCTCGACAACTTTGAGTGGACAGAATCGATAGCATCAATCGTTGAAAAAGCTGTAGAGAGCTACCTTCCAGTCTTTGGTTCTTGCTGGGGACATCAGATGATTGTCAAGATATTTGGTGGAAAAGTAGCTACAGATATCTCTCGTAAAGAGATAGGATCAATCAATGTTAAGTTGACTAGTTCAGGAATGAAAGATAGACTCTTTCGGTCTCTGCCTCAAACTTTTGTTGCGCAGTCGGGTCATAAAGACCATGTGTTCTATCTACCAGAATGCTTTGAAGCTCTGGCAGATTCGGAGCTATCACCCTATCAAGGAATCAAAATGAGAGGATATCCAGTTTATGGAGCACAGTTTCACGCCGATTTGGGTAAGTCAGAACTTATAGAGCGGCTCTCATACTACCGATATGACTATGTTAGCTGCACGGAATTTGATAACGTCTGTGCGAATCTTCGTGAAAGCCCAGAAGCTCTCAACATTCTTTCATCTTTTGTAGATTGTGTAGTTCTTGACCATTTGAAAAGTTCGGTTTAGCTCACTAGTAATGAGCTGATTCGAATATGCGGAAAAGACCTTGTAGTGAAAAGGTCTTGTAATGAGTAGCTGTTAGATACTTCAGGGGTGTAGATAGACAGCCTGAGATAGAGCTAAACCTAGAAGAGCTTAAGATGAAAAAAAGAGTTAGCTGAAAAGAGTTAGCTCAAAGAGTAACAAATAGAAGTTTACACAACTTAGTATAAAGAGTTAAAGCCAAAGGAGAAATCTCTGTTTTTTCAGAAAGAAGATGTGTGGCCAACAACCCGTTCGTGCTATAATTGGCTTTCATTATTACAAGCCATAATAAGTCTCTTTAGCTTTGGGTTAGAGACTATGAGGTTATTGTCTTCATTATTTTCTGTCTTGCAAGACAGATCATTCACTTGGTTTAAGCTGATCAGTAGATTTTAAGTATCTTGATAGTCCCCAATCCACAGGAGATGGTATGGGAATTTTGGATAGAATTTTCAAATCGCTGTTGGGAAGAGATACAGAACCATCAGAATCTCAAAAGCGACAAGAAACGGTTTCAACTAGTTATCCTGTAGAGAGACAATCTGTCCCAACTCAACCAGCGACGGCTGAACTGAAACCAGAATCAACACCTGTTTCTCGTGTAGAAAAAACGGTTGAGAAACCATCTGAAGCCCCTGTCACGGCAGTCCACCAACCATTTGTCGTGCAGACTACAGGTAGTCCCAGCAGCTCACCCAATGTCGAATCGTTACAGAGTGAGTATGTTGCTCCTCCGCCCACATTCGAGCAACAGTTATCAGAGACTGCTTCAACTCCGTCACCAATGGCTAATGAAGTCGATATATATCAGCCAGATGTCACGGAGTCTGAAAACTTTTCTGAACCAGGTTTTGAGCTTCCTCAAGAGCTCTTTAATGACCCTGCAGATATTGGAGATTTTGTAGAGCCTGTAGAAACATCCGAAACCTCTACAACTACCGCCAACCCTTTCGAC
>JAEUQL010000596.1 GCA_016789295.1 Blastocatellia bacterium
AAGGCAAGAGAAGAATGGCAGTAGTAAGCTCGTTTGGTTTCAGTGGGACGAATGCACACGTGGTGGTGGAAGAAGCAGGAGAGAAGAAGAGAAGAGAGAAAGAAGAGAAGAGAAAGAAGGCAGGACACAGCTACGTGATAGTGATGTCAGCCAGGACAAGAGAGCAGTTGAGACAGCAATGCAGAGAGATGATAGAGAAGATGAAGAAGGAGGATGTAGAAATAGGAAATGTGTCATACACATTGATGGTGGGAAGGAGACATCAGAGCAAGAGGATAGTGTGCATAGCAAGAGAAGAGAGGGAGTTGGTAGAGAATCTAGAGAAGTGGTTAAGCGACAAGGATTCAGCAGTTAGTGAATGGGATTTAGACAAGCAAGAGATAAAGGAGTTGGGCTGGGCACACAATTATGGACAAGAGTGTATAGACAGATATGCAGCTACTTATGATAGAGAAGCACTCAAGACTGTAGGTGAGCTTTATGGTCAAGGCTACAATCTCAACTTTTCTGCTCTTTTTGACCCTGCTGCTTTCTCTCGCATTTCCCTTCCTTCCTATCCTTTTGCCTTAGAATCTTACTGGGTTGATCAGAAGAAAATAGAGACAAAAGTTGAGGAGAGAAAAGAAGAAAATATTATAAATTCTCTAGCACCAATGGCTATATCTCAGCATGAAAAAACTGTTCAGCCTGAGCAGGTTTTAAAGAAAGAATGGCTTTTTGCTGAAGAACTTCTTCTCCCAGAAGTTATCAAACTTCCAAACAATGTCCAGTCTTGCATTCAAGAATTGAGCGGCAAGCACCTAGCTGTGATTGCTCCTAATCTAAAGACTGCATCTGACTTTACAAATAGTTTGCAGAACTTGATAGATGTTGAAAAGAACGCCATCACTATCGACAAGTTTACTCATTCAGATATCAACCAACAGTTGTTCAAAACTTCTAAGCCAGCAGTCTTCTTCTTGCTAAGCTCTGAAGAGAAGACAACACCAGAAGGTCTCCCAGAAGATGTTAAAACAGCACTCTCTCTAAGTAAGAAATTGATGCAAGAGCTTTGGGATGAGCAGATACGCATCTGTTATCTGTATTCAACTGATGGTTCTAACATCAAGGCTGCTTTAGATGCTGTCTCCGGTTTTGCACGCTCAGCAATGATGGAAAATCCAAATCACAAATGGATAGTAGTTGGACAGCAGCAAGCTGCAGAAAGTGCAGAAGGTTATAAGAGGTTGATTCTAGAATGGCTTTCTCAGTACAAAAACGAAAATGTACACATTGTTCAATATGATGGAGTTGTACGTCTTGTAAACTGTTTGAGAGAAACTAGTCTTCAGCAAACCATATCTTTACGCAGAAATGGTAACTATTTGATCACAGGTGGACTTGGTCCTGTCGGGCTACTCTTGTGCAAAGAACTTTCCAAACGCTATCACGCAAATCTGTTCATACTTTCTCGCAGCCCACTTGGCGAAGAGCAGAGAAAGCAGATATCTACAATTGAAGCAGAGGGTGGCAAAGTTACTTATTTAACTGCTGATGTTGTCGATATGGACTCTCTAAAACAGGCACTTGTAAAGATAGAAAGAGAATGTAATCATCTGCACGGTGTTATACACATGGCACGTCTGGTAGAAGATAAATTAATTGTGAACAAATCTTGGGACTCTTTTGTTCGTGTCACCGAAGCCAAAGTACGTGGAACTCTAAATCTTGACATGGTAACGGCTTCACATCCTTTGGACTTTTTTGTTCTTTTCTCTTCTATGGCTGCATTTGGTATACGAGGTTCTTCTGACTATGGCTATTCAGCCGCTTACCAGAATGCTTATGCAAGGTTGCGAAATGAGCTGCGTCAAGCTGGACTACGCAGTGGCACAACAGTTTCACAGTGTTGGGGTGCTTGGGTAGTTGACCGTTACATGCCAGAAAATCGTGATAAGACATTGGCTGACTTAGGTTTAGATCTAATAGATATGCAGAACGGCTTTGAAGTGATTGAAAAAGCTTGCTTTAGTAACACCCCGGTTTTGGGTCTGATTGCTGTAACTGATCGAACTAGAGTTTCTACAAACCTAAAAGTCTCGCCTCGAATTGAGTCAGAAGCTACAGACAAGAATGCAGCAGAGTTACTCCATTTGATAGCTTTTTGGCAAGAACTAAAATCTCTTGGTGATGAAATAGATTCTGAACAGACCGCAGCACAACTCGTCTCTTATGATCTGGAACAGCTAGACGATGAGATTGTTGGACGCTTGCACAACCTTCTATTTGACTCTCAAGAAGTAGTAGAGACTGCTGTTGACACAGTTGTGGCTTCAGGCAATCTAATAGCTAATGTAGTAGCTGAAGAGAGGCCACTCGTAGATTATAGTAACAATGAATATGCTATTGCAGAGGCAATACGAAATACTGTTTCTAACTTACTTCAAATCAATGAGATAAATGATACAACATCGTTCCAACGCTACGGTGTTGACTCCATAGCAGCTATACAGATCTCTACCAGACTGGAGAAGGAGCTTGGGTGCCAGATACAAGCTCACTGGCTGATTGAGTTTCCAACAATAAAAAGTCTGGCATCACACCTCGCCTCTACTACAGAGGTAAAACTGCGCACACAAAACAGTTTCTTTACGCCTACCTTGTAAAATAGCTCAACTGCTTCAAACAAGGCTATTTTATAAAATAAGGACAGGTATCGGCTCCAATGAGACAGACGAAAAAACTTGCATTTATGT
>JAEUQL010000597.1 GCA_016789295.1 Blastocatellia bacterium
GCACATTCTAGCTGTAATCCTTGCAGCTTGTGGATTTGGGCTGCTCACTCTACCAGAAAAAACTGAGAGTATAAATTTTGGAGATTTGATTACAGCCATAGGGACAATCTTCTGGGCATTACACATAGTCTACACGGGGTTATGGGCAAAACGTAAAGACACGTCTTCTCTTCTGCTTATACAGTTGGCATCAGGAACATTTATCTTCTCTCTTTCCCTGTTTCTACTAAAATGCTTAAATCTCCTCCCAACGCTCACAGAAGATCCATCTAACCTTTTTAGTATCAACTGGATGAATTTTGTTGGACTTATCTATCTATCAGTTTTTGCTACACTGATAACTATTTTTGTTCAGATAAGTGCACAAAGACATATTTCGGCTACCCGTGCTGCAATCATATTTAGTCTTGAGCCAGGCTTTGCAGCAATATTCTCTTACTTAGTTCTTGGCGAACGTCTCAGCTTCAGATCTGCAGTAGGTGGTCTGTTGATTATTGCTGCAATTATGCTATCGGAAGTGAAGCTTTTCAAAATCAAGAGTAGATTAGAGCTATAATCTGCTCATCGGAATAGAGATAGACTCTTTCTAATAATCGGGTAAATGGCTTCTATCACTACTTGACTGAATATCGATTCTGCTACTATAGCTACCAGAATAGCATTCTACATTGAGTACAATATTTTCATTGAGGTAAATGATGGCAAAGACTCCACAAGACTTTCTAGCTACTCTTGACCGCGAAGTACTTCTATCAGATGGTGCAAAAAGTTCTGTTTGGTACTCACAAGGTCTCAAGCCTGCTAACTATGCTGAGCAGAATATTTCTAATCCGGAAAATGTCATCAAGCTCCACCTCGATTATATAAATGCAGGCGCAAGAATTATTGAAACCAACACTTTTCGAGCTAATCGCTTGCAACTTGCTCGCTTTAATCTGGAGTCATCAGTTAAAGAGATAAATGGAGCAGGTGTTAGATTAGTTCGTGAAGCAATACGTCGTAGTGGTCGTGAAGATATATTTATTGCTGGTGCTGTAGGCCCTCTCGGAGCATTGGTTAAGCCTTATGGCAACTTGACTTTGGCCGAACTTGGTCAGATATATCAGCAGCAGATCGAAGTCCTCTATGAAGAGGGTGTAGATATTCTGGTGATAGAGACACACCCAAGTCTACTTGAAGCTCTTGAAGCTGTTCGCGCTGCACGTACATTAGATACAAGGCCAATTGTTGCACAGATGACCTTTTTAGAAGATGGTCTTTCGAAATTTGGTGATGAAATGCGCCGTTCTCTCGAAGCACTTGCAGCAGCAGATGCCGATGTAGTTGGTGTAAACTGCGGCATGGGGCCAAGCCATATGTACAATCATCTGGCTGACTTTTTGAGAAAAACCGACCTACGTGTCTGTGTTCAACCAAACGCAGGACTACCACAGTCTATTGGAGGCAGAGAAGTTTACTTAACTTCGCCTGATTATCTTCGTGAGTATGCACGTATTTTTGTAGAAACTGGTGCAAACATAATTGGTGGTTGCTGCGGCACAACTGTTGAGCATATACGCGAAATGGCAAAAGCTGTTACTGGACAGGTTCCAAGACGAAAACGCTCCCGTGTTCAAGTCGTGTCACAAGCTACTTCCAACTCCTTAAAAGACCGGAAAGTAAAACACCCTTTCACAGAAAAACTTGGCAGAGAGTTTGTTACCACAGTAGAAATAGACCCACCAGCAGGTCTTAACTACCAACCTCTGATAGACCAAGCTCGACGGTTGCTTGAGCAGGGAATTGATGCAATACAGGTCACTGATAATCGTATGGCTCGTGTTAGGATGTCATCAATAACTTTTGCTTATCTATTGCAGTTAGAGACTGCAATAGAAGTTATCCTTCACTTCATCTGTCGAGACCGTAACCTTCTTGCTATTCAATCAGAACTTATGGGTGCTGCTGCTCTTGGCATAGAATCGATAATTGCAATGACTGGAGATCCATCGGGTGTAGGTGAGCTTCCTGAAGCAACTTCAGTCTTTGATGTTAATGCTGCAGGACTTGTTAGAATTCTTCGCGGTCTTAACCAAGGTATTACTCTTGCTGGTAGAGATATAACTATTCCAACAAAGTTTAAAATAGGTGCTTCTGTAAATCCTGCTGCCCCAAATATCGAGGTAGAATTGTCAAAACTTCAAGAAAAGATAGATAGTGGAGTAGATTTTGTCCAAACGCAGCCAGTGTTTGACATTGACCTACTTGAAAGGTTTGCTGAAAAAGTTTCTAAGTGTAACATTCCAGTAATTGCAGGATTACTTCCACTCAAAGATGATCGACACGCAGAGTTTCTCCATAATGAAGTTCCAGGAATGAAGATCCCTGACTGGATTCGTAAAAGACTTAGTCAAGCTCAAAACCCTGCAGATGAAGGAATAGCAGTTTCACGAGAGATACTTGATATTGTGCGCAGACTCTTTGCTGGTGCACACATAATCTCAGCCGATGATCCAATGGTAGTTGAAAAACTGCTCTTGCCTCAAATAGAAAAAAAGGTAGCAAACTCTACCTCTTTGATTTAAAAACTTTTAAATTAGAAAGCA
>JAEUQL010000598.1 GCA_016789295.1 Blastocatellia bacterium
AAGGAGTTTTTCTCGAATCTCTGATGAAGTGTCCAGTCTGTGTAAAGGATTTTTCCTCATAAGACCATATTTTACAGTTTTGTAGTTGCGTAACAGTAGCAGTCTCTGGGTTTAGAACTAACATTCGGTAATATTATCCATCGTTTTAAGATGCCCTCTCTCTGCATACCGATTTTTTCAAGAAGCCTAGCTGAAGCTAAATTTTCAACATCGCACACAGCCCAAACTCGATATATCTGATCCAGGCTTTTCAAATAATTGACTACTGCTTCTGCTGCTTCCGTCATATAACCTTGTCCCCAGTATTTGCGAGCAAGTACATAGCCTATGTCTGCTTTGTAGTCTTCAATGTGAGTTTCTATCATACCCAGCAGCTTTAAGCTGTTTTTTTCTTCAATTATCCATGGATAAGCTAGGGCTTCTTTCCAGACTGTCAAACAACGCTGTAGAAACTCTTGGGTCTGCTCAATATTCTGATGCGGCTTCCATATAAGATATTTTGTTACCTCATCATCCTGAGCATATGTTTTAAATATAGCTTCAGCATCTTCTGAAGATGGTATACGCAAGTTGAGTCTTTGGGTGACAAGCCGTTCTGGTGGTTTCATATCAGTGCTTGTAAAACTCAGAGTGGTGATATTCTGTGATAAAGTCTACTACCCAATTGGCTTGCTCTTCTGTATCAGGAACTGAAAAGCCTCGACTATGTTCTATCTTTTTGAAAGCATCTTCAAGTGATATTCCTGATAGAACCATTATACAGGCAGCTATTAGTGCAGAACGTCCTCCACCCATCCTACAATGTATAACGATTCTCTGACCAGTTTTTAATTTTTCTGAGAGTTGATAAATAAATGAGATAGTATTGTTGTCAAGTTTTGGAACAGACCTATCAGCTATTGGAAACTGTATATGTTCAATACCGTACTCTTTACAATAGTTCTGTTCCTGTGTGAGACCCAGTTCGGTTATCTCGTCTTCTGTTAGAAGTGAGCAGAAGATAGATACTTTGTCGTCTTTCAGAGCGAGTATTTCGTCTTCGAGCCATTCGCCACTGCGGGGCCTTGGCATAATTCCCAGATTTGGAAAATCTTCTATCCAATAGATGTTTGTTCTTATCATTATCAGTTCTCCTCTGGTAATCGAAGCCTTGCTTTGAGTGTGTTTCTAGCTACACCAAGAATCCTTGAAGCTTCGGAAATGTTACCATTAACACTTTCTAGTACATAGAGCATATATCTTCTTTCAATCTCGCTCAGTGGAATGAGCATTTCTGGCGACTTGGCCAGATTCTGATTTAGAAACGATGATGCTTGTAGTTCCCCTGGAAGGTGTTCAATACCAACCTCTTCGTGGTCACTCAGTATTGCAGCTCGCTCCATAACATTGCGAAGTTGGCGTATATTTCCTGGCCAGTCATAAGCAAGTAACATCTGCTCGGCTTGTGGTGTTAGATATAGCCGCCCTTTTCTAAGAGATTTGGCCAAGCGTTGCAGAAAGAAACGAGCTAGCAAGACTATATCATTTCCTCTTGATCGTAAAGGTGGAACTTTTATTTGAAATACATTTAGTCTAAAGTAGAGGTCTTCCCGAAACTCTTTAGCTTTGATCAGTGTAGGTAGATCTCTATTGGTTGCTGCAACTACACGAACATTTGTTCTGATTTCGCGCTGACCTCCAACACGACGAAATGGCTGGCCTTCAACTACACGAAGTAGTTTTGCTTGTAGCTCAAGCTTCATTTCTGAGATCTCATCAAGAAAGAGCGTTCCCGCATCAGCCATTTCAAACAGTCCACCCCGTGCTTCTCTGGCATCTGTAAATGCACCTTTTTCATGTCCAAAAAGTTCACTTTCAAGCAGATGCTCAGAGAATGCACTACAGTTAACTTTTACAAGAGGTCCATTTGAGTGTAGAGAGTGTTTATGGAGCGAATCTGCAACAAGTTCTTTTCCGGTTCCTGTTTCTCCAACAATTAGTACAGGGGTGTTGACTTCGGCTACCTTAAGTATTTGGCTACGAACTTGTTCAATAGCAGGACTTTCACCAACTATGTCTGTAACTTCTTCACGGCTTTTGCGTTCTCTTTCAAGTCGCCGGACATTACGCTTTAACTCCAGTGTTTCTATAGCTCTTTCAACTGTAAGGTGTAATTCTTCAAGTTCAAAAGGCTTGATTATGAGGTCTCTGGCTCCTTCCTTCATTGCACGAACAGCAGTCTTGATCTCTGGATATGCAGTCATCATTATGACGGCTGTCTCATCAGCTATCTCTCTGGTTTTTGACAGAAAGTCGAGACCATTTCCATCAGGTAGCCTTATATCTACGAGTGCTAGAGTTATATTCTGTTTTTGTACTAGATCAATGCCTGACGAAACACGAGTTGTTACTATTACATTGTAGCCACGACGTGAAAACGACTTTTCAAGCGAGCTTCTAAGTCCATCGTCGTCTTCAACAATAAGCAGTGTGGGTTTCATTAAAAATCTCCATCTTCTGAATCTGCGAGAGGTGGAAAGGTAATTCTAACAGTAGTTCCTTCACCAAGCTTACTTTCAATTTCAATCTGACCTCTATGATCATCTACTATCTGTTTGCATATTGCTAGTCCAAGACCGGTTCCTTCACTTTTTGTTGTAAAAAATGGATGCCACACTTTGTCGATAATCTCTTTGTCGATACCAGAACCATAGTCTCTAACTTCTATCTCTGCTAGCCCATTTTTACT
>JAEUQL010000599.1 GCA_016789295.1 Blastocatellia bacterium
CTTCTGATGCTTCTGCCAGTTTATCAATAGAGCCAAAATGGTTGACCAAAATTTTAGCATTTCTTGCACCAACGTGTGGAATCCCTAGCCCATAAACAAACTTTTCAAGCTCCCTGGTCTTGCTCTGCTGCAACTGTTCAAGCAGATTTGTAGCCGACTTCTTTGCCATCCTTTCAAGACCAATGATGTCATCAAACTTCAAGTAGTAGAGATCGGCAAGATCTTTAACCAAACCTTTCTCAACCAACTGCTCTACAAGCTCTTTTCCAAGACCTTCAATCTTCATTGCTCTACGAGAAGCAAATAGCAGCAATGAATTTTTGAGCTTTGCCGGACAACTACTTGATGAACAACGCCAAACCACCTCACCGTCATTTCTCACAACAATTGCAGAGCAGACAGGACACGTTCTCGGCATTTGAAACTCTTCTAGCTCGCCTTCTATCTCTTGACGGCGATCAAAAAGCACCTTGACAACTTTTGGAATTATCTCTCCACACTTCTCTACAACTACCCAATCGCCTATTTTAAGACCCAAGCGGCCTATCTCATCTTCATTGTGGAGCGAAGCACGGCTGACCGTAGTTCCTGCCAGTAACACTGGATCTAGCTGAGCAACTGGTGTCAAAGCACCTGTGCGGCCAACTTGTACTACTACTGATCTCAGTCGTGTTGCTGCCTGCATTGGAGGAAACTTGAAAGCAACCGCCCATCTAGGAGCCTTTGAAGTAGCTCCAAACTCTTCCTGCAGACTCGTCTGGTCGATCTTCAAAACTACTCCATCTATCTCGTAATCAAGCTCACTCCTTCTAACAGCCCATTCATTACAAAATTTCAAAACTTCTTCAATGTCTGCACATCTACGACTATGCTCGTTTACCTTCAAACCAGATTGGCGCAACCACTCTATTGATTCCCAGTGCGTGTCAAATGGTTTTGTAGCATCAAAAAGTAGGTCATAGACAAAACAGTCGAGCCTACGAGAGGCTACAACTCTTGAATCTAACAGTTTCATAGTTCCCGAAGTTGTATTGCGCGGATTGGCAAAAGTCTGTAGCCCCTGCTCTTGCTGCTCTTCATTCAGCTTTTCAAAAACAGAGTTGGCCATAAAAACCTCTCCCCTTACCTCTATCTCATTCACCTCTCTTGGCCAAACAGTCCTTAACTTCAAAGGAATAGTTCGGATTGTCTTAACATTTTCTGTAACAAGATCACCAACTACTCCATCACCTCGTGTCACACCATATTTAAGATAAGTCTCTTCGTAAATAGCTGAAATACTTAGCCCATCTATCTTTAGCTCTGCTACAAAGCTATAGTTTCGTCCAGCAGCCATTTTGCGACAACGTTCATCCCAATCACGAAGTTCACTTTCAGAATAAGTGTTGTCTAGAGATAGCATAGGTCTTCTGTGGTTGTAAGGCTTGAACCCTTCAATAGGTCTACCTCCAACACGCTGTGTAGGACTGTCTGGAGTTACAAGGTCTGGATGCTCGGCTTCGAGTCGAAGAAGCCGCGCCATCAACTGATCATAGTCATAATCCGAAATCTCTGGTGCACTCAGTATGTAATAACGCTCATCGTGATAGCATATCTGCTCTCTTAGCTCTTCTAGCTCTTTTCTAATATCGGTCATAAGTATCCCATTCTATTTCTTTTCATTTTTCTCAATTTCTTGAGAGGCTGCTGCTACAAGCCCTTCATCTGTAACTACATAGAGCTGCCCGTCTAGAAGCAGAGGTGCGGCAATAATTGCTCCTGAAGAGACTACAAAGCTACCCAAAACCTTCCCTTTTGAGGAAAGTGCAAAAAGTCTGTCGCTTGCAAGTGGTGTAACAATAAAGTTGTCACCTTCAACCAGTGGTTCAAAGCTTAGCCTACCTTGCAAACGTACCTTCCAAATACGATCTCCAGAACTGGCCTCAAGACCATAAACTATGTTGTCAAAAGAGGCTGCAAGTAATAGTTTTCCAGCAAGCTGTGGTGTGGTCTCCACTGCTGCACCTGTTCTTATCTGCCATCGGAGTTTACCTGTAGCACGTTCAATAGCATAAACATAACCTTCACTGTCCCCAAAGTATATACTCTTTTTATCAACAGCTACTCCACTCCTAATAGCTCCTTCAGCACGAAATTGTAGCTTTGTAGCTCCATCAGAGAGTGCAAGCACTGAAAGCTGTCCACTCTCTGCACCAATAAACAAATCCTCTCCATCAATTACTACCCTAGCTTTTGAAAGTGTATCTAACTGCTTTTTCCAAACAATAGATCCATCTGTAACAGAAACAACATAGAGGTTTGCATCTTGAGCAGGAATGTAGAGCCTTTTGTCGTGTTCGACAACTGCAGCAGAAAAAGCATCAGGAAAGTCCTTGCTCCAAAGCGTAATTCCTGAACTCTTGTTGAAAGCTCTTAGTGTAGCTCCACCTACCGACTCACCTACAGCACCTTGTCTGCTAGCAACCACAACAGAATCTTCTACAACAATGGGTGCAGAAGTAACAGTTCCACCTATCTGATTTTCCCACTTCAACTCTCCTGTCTCTGCACTAAGAGCAATGATACGGCCTTCGGTGAGAGGCAAATAGACAGTCTCAGAATCTACAACGGCTGCTAGTTTGGTTGTACTGTTGCTCACATACTTCCACTTCATAGCAAAAGCAGCCGGTAAGTTTTCTAACTTTAAAATTACACGTTGACGTTTCTGGTTTTGACGTCTGCCACGCT
>JAEUQL010000059.1 GCA_016789295.1 Blastocatellia bacterium
TGGCTGCTCTTGCTGACCATTTACAGATTGAGCAGCAGGCTTTGTTTCCTGCGATGAAACAGGAATAACCAGAGAGAATGTGATCATCAGTAAAGTAGTAAATAGAAGAATTAATCGTTTTCTCATACCTCTTTCCTGAATCTTTTTTGAATCTTCAGAAATTGGACGCCTCAATTTGGTTAAGTTGTAATAGTTGCGCTTTTATGAAATTTAATTTGACTTAGCCAGTTGTCAAATGCTGCCAGTCCACGCTCAACTTGTAGCCTCTTCTTTTCACTCTTCTGCTTTATCTTCTTCTTTTCTTCTAATGGAGGAAGCAATGCAAAGGTGATGTTTGCTGGTTGATAAGGTCTCACTTCACAGTTTGCAACATAGTTGAGAAGACTACCTATCGCACTCTCTCTGGGAAGCTTCACTGCGTCTCTACCTAAAGCCAAAAGTGCAGCAGTAGTGCCAGCTACAAGCCCTGTTGCTATCGACTCCACATAACCTTCAACTCCAGATATTTGGCCAGCAAAGTAGATTCTCGGCTCAGACTTAACTTGCAGCAGATCATTCAGAACTGTTGGAGAGTTTATATAAGTATTTCGATGAATCTGCCCATACTTGATAAACTCTGCATTCTCAAGCCCAGGGATCAACTGCAAGATACGCTTCTGCTCTCCATATTTGAGGTGATTTTGAAAACCCACGAGATTGTAACTATCGGCCATAAGGTTTTCTTGGCGCAACTGTACTGCTGCATATGGAATGCGGCCAGTCTTTGGATCGACCAGTCCAACAGGCTTCATTGGCCCAAACCTGAGTGTATCTCGACCACGTCGGGCAATCTCTTCTATCGGTAAGCAAGCTTCAAAAAATGGAGTATTCTCAAACTCTTTTAGTTGTACACTTTCGGCCTTGATCAACTCTTGATAAAAATGCTCGTACTCTTCTTCTGTCATTGGACAGTTAACATAATCTGCACCACCTTTGTCATAACGTGCAGCACGAAAGACTATATCGTAGTTTATTGTGTCAGCGTCTACTACAGGACTTATCGCATCATAGAAATATAGCTGTGTCTCGCCTGTTAACTTTCCAATACTTGCTGAAAGCTTGTCAGAAGTTAGAGGCCCAGTAGCAATTATCACTTGGCCTTGAGCCGGTATCTCTGTCACCTCTTCTCTAACTACCTTGATAAGAGGTTCTGCTTCTAGTCTCTTTGTCACTTCTTCTGAAAACTTTTCTCTGTCTACAGCAAGAGCAGCACCAGCCGGAACTTTAGTCTCAGCAGCAACTTCAAGTAGCAATGACCCTGCACGACGAAGCTCCTCTTTAAGCATATAAGGAGCAGTCCCCGGCTCATCAGACTTTAAAGAGTTGCTACAGACAATCTCTGCTAGCCTATCTGTTGTATGAGCAGGAGTGCGAACCTGTGGACGCATCTCGTAGAGCTTTACTTTTGCACCAAAACGCGCAGCTTGCCAAGCAGCTTCACTTCCCGCAAGCCCACCACCAATTATTGTAATCTCTTGATCTTTCATATTCCTGAATATACAGCAGTTTTTCACAGCCAAAAAGTCAAACACGTTTAGAGATAGAAAAACTAGACCAAATTTTGGTCAAAAAACTCTCTTGACTCTCTCTTTAAGAAGATGGTTGACCTATATTTTCCAGAGTTGAAAGCTTTCTCTGCTCAAACTACTCTTCTACTTATCAAAGAAAGGCTTTTATTTATGCAAAATAGGCTATTAGATACTAAATAAAAGCCTATGTTTTATAAAGAATAGGCATTTATCATTGGATAATAGGCTCAGGCTCTTAAGTTCAGCTTATTATTTATCAAACTACTCTCATTACTTGTCAAAGAATAGATATTCTTTATTGAAAGCAGCTATTAAAGGCTAAGCTGGTAACCTCTTGCTCTTTAGCCTTACACAAAAACTACTACACTTAAAAGCAAAACCGTAAGAAGTGATGTAACTGTTGCTTCACAGTAATAATTGGATTGATAGAACTAATAGCTAAGAAATAAACATTCTTCTAGCTTGAAAAAAGATAATGATCTTATAATGACGGCCTTAACACTTCTACTCTGAAGGGGTTCTATGTCAACCACCAATCAGGACTTTACAAGCTTCTTTAGATTTATTCATCTGTCTGATATCCATTTCGGATATGGAGACGAAGAAAGAAGATACTCTCTTCATCTTCAATTGACTGATCTTATAACTTCTTTGAAGAAAGAAGTAAAGGAGTTGAAAATAGATGCTCTGCTTGTTACAGGTGACATTGCTTTTAGTGGACAAGTCCATCAATACGAAGAAGCTACAAAGCAGCTAAAGAATATAGCTTCATCTATTGGGCTTGAAGAGAGAAGCATCTTTCTAGTACCTGGCAATCACGATGTAGACAGAAACGTTGCTAACAAAGACACAAGACGAATGCTGAAAGCGTTAAGAGAAGAGGCAGAACCTATAGATAACAGCTTGACGGATGAAGACCTAGAAAAGTTGAAAAATAGGATGCATAACTACTTGGAGTTTTCAAAGGATTTTGCTCCATTTGTGATAGAAGGAGTAGAAGGGACACTCTACTGGCAACATCGATATCCAACTTCTAAAGGGTTAAAGGTTAGGCTAGTCGGCTTGAATACAGCGCTTTTGTGCCAAGACAATAAAGACAAAGGAAAGCTTCAGGTAGGAAATAAGCAGATATCAGAGACTCTTTCAGAAGTAACAGATAATGAGATAGTCATTATCATGACCCACCATCCATTAGACCAGATAGATGATGGTTACTGGATAATAGATTCAAGAGAAATACTCCCAAGACTAAATCAGAATGCACAACTTCATCTATGTGGGCACATTCATCAAGCAAACATCAGCAGAACTGTATCAGGTGGAGGTCAGGATATAGTGAGAATAATAGCTGGTGCTACACATGGAGAGAAGAGAGAGATATACAGCTATAACATCTGTGAAATAGGAATGAATGAAGAAGGAAAGCTTTGTGTCAGGACTAGACCTTACTTCTATTCAAAGAGTAATGCTGATTTCAGGCTTGATTCTGAGAATATTCCATCAGGGAGTACTTTCTCAGAGATGGTGTTGAATAAACAGCCTAAATCTATTGAAGGAACTAATACAAGTAATCCAGAAAAAGCAGATTCTTCATCCATAAATCAGAATATAAATACCAATGCACAAAAAGAGACAGACTTCGATCTCGAAAGCTACCGTAAGGCTCTGCTTCAAAGGTATAGAAGTTTAGACTTTGATTCATTTGATACCAAAGGGGCTTACTATAGAAACAGCGTAGCTCTTTGGGATGTCTTTGTTGCTCAAACTGTGAGAGATTGTCAGCAGTATTACCCGCAGATTCTAGAACTTCCTAAAGAGCATTTGAAGAGAATGGGTGAAGAAGGTGAACTAGATGAAGCCTTTTTGAGAAAGTATCAAGATGAGGAAGAAAGGCGGCTCTCTTATGCCAATCAATCACCACAATCAGTACTTGAAGTAATAGGTGAACGACTAGATAGAGCGGTGATCTTGGGCGATCCTGGTTCAGGGAAGTCTTCTTTATTGAAGTATATAGCTTTGAACTGGGCAAAGACTGAAGATATAAACTTGCTCTATTCTCAAAGAGTACCACTGCTCATAGAGCTACGAGAGTATGACCGTTGGGAATGTAGTGAAGGGAAGAGTTTTGTCAAATACCTAAATAGTGCTCAAACATTTCACAGACTCAATCAGATAGATCTAGACCTGTTTCTTAAATCAAAAGATGCTGTAGTGCTACTTGATGGACTTGATGAGGTTTTTGACCAAGGCAGAAGAGAGCAGGTAGTAAATGATATACAGCGTTTAAGCAATGATTACCAATCAGTAAAAATCATAGTTACATCAAGAGTAATAGGCTATAAGCAGCAGAGGCTTAGTGACATAGGGTTTAAGCACTTTATGTTACAGGACTTGGATCGGCAACAGATAGAAGAATTTCTCAATCTTTGGCATGACACCACTTTCGATGATGAGAGTGAAAAAGCATTCAAAAAAGATAGATTAAGAAAAGCTATTGATGAGTCAAAAGCCATAAGAGAATTAGCAGGTAACCCACTACTTTTAACAATGATGGCTATCTTGAATCGAAATCAGGAGCTACCCAGAGATCGTGGACAGCTTTATGAGCAAGCTTCCTGTGTACTTTTAGAGAGATGGGACACAGAAAGAAAACTAGGTGAGCATCCAGAGTGGCCAAACCTAAAGTACTTGATTACTCACAAAGAAAAGTCTGAGATGTTATGTAAAGTAGCAACTCATATGCAGTCTGCTCCTAAAGGTTTATCTGGAAACATAATCTCTTCCAAAGATTTGAAGGAAATTCTTTACAGTTATCTGAAAACCAGCCTAGATGTAGAGTCAGAACAGGCTCATAAACTCGCAAGGTTATTAATAGAGCAGCTAAGAGAGAGAAACTTTATTCTCTGTTACTTGAGGGCAGATAGTTATGCCTTTGTACATCGGACATTTCTGGAGTACTTCTGTGCAATCTCTATAATGGAAAAGTTTTCGCAGCAAGAGATCAGCATAGAAAGTTTGAAAGAGGACGTTTTTGGCAAGCATTGGGAAGATGAGACGTGGCATGAAGTCCTATGTTTAATCACCAGCAAGCTAAATTCCAAAAATGCCACACAAGTAATCAACTATCTACTCGACCAAGAAGAGAAGGGTAGAGATAAAAGCTACGAATTTCATAACATTTTCCTTGCAGCAAGATGCTTTCAAGAGCTACCAAATCCAAAGACATTTTCTGAACTCAGAAAGCGTTTGGCAAATGAGCTTCTCAAATTGATGAGGTTTGACTTTCCTTACTATTATGAGGTTTATGAATCAGAAAGGCAGCGTAAAGTAAAAATCAATACAAAAGCTGTTAGCTTCATAGCAAACTTTCAACTTATTGATGACACTCGGCTTTGGCTCAAAGATAAAGCTGTTAATGACAGCGATAGTTTTGTTCGAGAAACTGCAATCAGTGAACTAGCAAGGTGGTGGAAAGATGAACCACATACTCTAGTATTCATTAAAGATAAAGCTCTTAATGACAGCTATAGTGATGTTCGAGTAACTGCAATCAGTGAACTAGCAAGAGGATGGAAAGATGAACCACATACTCTAGTATTCATTAAAGATAGAGCTCTTAATGACAGCGATAGTTTTGTTCGAAAAACTGCAATAGAAGAACTAGCAAGAGGATGGAAAGATGAACCAGATACTCTAGTATTCATTAAAGATAGAGCTGTTAATGAAAGCGATAATAATGTTCAAGCAACTGCAATCATCCAACTAGCAAGTGAGTGGAAAGACCAACCAGATACTCTAATATTCATTAAAGATAGAGCTGTTAATGAAAGCGATATACTTGTTCGTAGAACTGCAATAGAAGAACTAGCAAGAGGATGGAGAAATGATCCTGATGTTCAAGAGTTTCTTCGCAGCATTAACAGTTGACACTTTATAGCTAAAGCAGTGGGATTGTTTTGGATGCTACGAAATAAGTTAGAAAACTACCATCAAGGATGGTCTAACCGCTTTCAAGCTGCAAAAGCATCAACTATCCTATGAATCGATAGTTGACCAGTTTCATTGTGACTACTACGCTGCTGCAAAGCTTTTCAACTTTAGTAGATTCATACTTTATACTTCCTTCAGGAATCAGCAACTCAAGTAATGTTTTGGGGGTGAGTTATGAGTAATAGAGGAGAATGTCTACTTTGTCATAGTAAATTTGAAAAGTCGTCCATTACCAATCATCTCAAGAGCTGCAGTAAAAAAAAACTTGCAGAAAGTAGTAAAAAAAGAGAGAAAACCTATCATATTGTTGTAGAAGGAAAATACTATCCTCAATACTGGATGCACATTGAAGTCCCAATTGACGCAAGACTATCTCTTCTCGATCAATTCTTGAGAAAGACTTGGCTCGAATGCTGTAGCCATATGAGTGAATTTGTAATTGATGGTGAGCCTTTTGATGATATGAGCCAGCCTCTTAAAAACTGTATCGAACCAAAAGAGACATTTGAGTATATATATGATTTTGGAACCAGCACAGAACTCAAACTCAAAGTTATAGAAGAACAAGAAGGAGAGAAAACTAGTAGAGAGTCAATAAAACTGCTTGCCAGAAATGAACCTCCTGATATTTCCTGTGACTTTTGTAACGATTTTGCTGAATATGTCTGTGTAGAATGCACACTTGACGGTGGTTGTTTGTGCAAAAAATGTGTAAACAACCATGAATGTGATGAAGAAATGCTCCTTCCTATAGTCAACTCCCCAAGAGTTGGTGAATGTGATTATAGAGGTTGACATCCTCCCAGCTTCTTTTAAGCTCCAAGAAAGCCGGAAATTTTTCACCGGTTTTTCGCCATAATTTCGACAACTATAAACACAATATATAGTAGCTATTGTCTGAAATAATATTGCAACACAAAGAGTTACAACTTTACAGGTTATTTTCGCCTCTATAGGCTGTACTTGTTACCTAAAACTTTACATGCTAGCCTCAGCTAGCAAGATCAGAAGGAGATCAGGAGGAGGTTAGGATGTATAAACCTATAGATATAGCTAACTGGTTCCTATGAAGTATAGACAGAGAAGCAGGGGATTCTATTACACATTTAAAGCTCCAAAAATTGGTTTATTCAGAAATGTACAGAAGACAAAATGAGCAACAAAAAACGCAAAGGACAAATTCCTAAAGATGTAGCTAAATTACCAAATACTGCTGAAAATTAAAACCTCTCCAAACTTTCTCTCTGCAATAATGTCAATTATTACATCTTAAAATTCGAATACAAAAACATTTAAGTTCTTGATTATAAAGAGCTGATTACATCTTTTTTCTGCATGAGATTTCTACTCTCTTGTATCATAAGACCAGAAAAATAATGGAGGAGATAAAGATATGGAGAAAGTTCAAACAAAAGAAGCACCTACACCTGCTGGCCACTATTCACAAGGGATCGTTCACAACGGTCTGGTCTATGTTTCTGGGCAAGTAGCTGTAGATCCAGAAACTGGTGAGCTTGTCACCGACTCTGTTGAAGCACAGGTCGAAAGAGCACTACAAAACGTCGAAGCAGTACTCAAAGCAGCCAACAGCGACTTAGACCACGTTTTGAAGATGACTATATATGTTTCAGGTATGGAGCTTTGGGGGGCGGTCAATGCAACATATGCAAAGATCTTGGGCGAGCACCGACCTGCACGGGCAATCATTCCAGTGGGCGACTTCCGAGATGGCCTTAAAGTCGAAATCGAAGCTATAGCAAGCGTGAAATATTGATCTTCATAGCTATAGAAAATGTATAACAAAAATTACCTTGTCAACTTGGAGGGTTAAGACTGGCAGTCTTGACCCTACCAACTTAAGATTTAGTCAATATTGAGGTCTATTTCCGGCAGTTGGTCTCTTTAGATAGTTGAAAACAGCCGAGATATTTTCCACAATAGTTCTCTTTTCAAAAGAAGAAAAAATAGGCGTAACTCCACTAAAATAGAGCAGCTATGAAGGTTTTCCACACTTGTGGAAAAGTAGAAGATTCTGTATGAGTTAAGTATATGTTTAATGAAGAATTTGATGTAATCGTAGTAGGCGCAGGTCATGCTGGATGCGAAGCAGCTTATGCAGCAGCAATGATGGGCTGCAAAACTGCAATGGTAACAATTAACCTTGATTTGATCGCCCAAATGTCTTGTAACCCCGCAGTTGGAGGTATAGCAAAAGGCCACTTGGTGCGTGAAATGGACGCTCTTGGTGGCATAATGGGTCAAGTCATCGACAAAGCAGGAATACAGTTTCGAGTTCTTAACCGAAGTCGAGGGCCTGCTGTACAGTCTCCAAGAGCACAAGCCGATAGAGCAAAGTACCGTGCAGAGATGCGCAAGCTACTTGAAAATGTCCCCAATCTTTCACTGCGGCAAGGAGAAGTTGTTGAGCTTCTAGTTGAGCAAGACCGAATAATCGGTGTTGAGTTTATGGATGGACGCAAGCTTGGAGCAAAGGCTGTAGTAATGGCCACAGGAACATTCCTCAATGGCACTATACACATTGGCCCAAGAACCTTCTCTGCAGGACGTTCAGGTGAGATAGCAGCAATAATGCTAAGCGACTCCATTCGTCGGCTCGGCTTTCGTATGGCAAGGCTCAAGACAGGCACACCTCCACGCCTTGATGCCCGCACAATCGACTTCTCTCTTTTTGAACCGCAGCCAGGAGACCAAGACCCTACTCCATTCTCTTTTCAGACAAGAGAGATCGTGCAGCAGCAGATAAACTGCTACATCGCCTACACCTCGGACAAGACACACGCCATCATCAAAGAGAATATTGACCGCTCACCTCTTTATAGTGGACAGATCCAATCGATAGGCCCTCGTTACTGCCCTTCCATTGAAGACAAGTTAGTGAAGTTTGCCGACAAAGACCGTCATCAACTCTTTCTTGAACCAGAGGGCTATGATACCAACGAGGTCTATTTGAATGGATTTTCAACAAGCCTTCCATTGGATGTACAAGAACGGGCAGTGCGAGCAATTCCAGGACTTGAAAAAGCTGCAATGATTCGGCCTGGTTATGCAATAGAGTACGATATGGTAGACCCTACAGAGCTCAATGGCACACTCGAAACCAAGCGTGTCAAAGGACTCTTTCACGCAGGACAGATAAATGGGACAACCGGATATGAAGAGGCAGGGTGTCAGGGGTTGATGGCTGGAATTAATGCTGCTCTTGCAGTTAGAGAACAAGAGAAGATGGTCTTGCCACGAACCTCAAGCTACATAGGTGTTCTTATAGACGACCTTATCTCCCGTGGTGTAGACGAGCCTTACAGGATGTTTACTTCGCGTTCAGAAGTCCGGCTGCTACTGAGGATCGACAATGCCGACCAGAGGTTGACACCTCTTGGCCGCCAAATAGGTCTTGTTACAGATCAAGCCTTCACCAACTTTCAAGCCAAGCAAGATAGGATCAAAGAACTCAAGAAAGTCTTCAAGCGAACAAAGGCGATAGTTGGAAGCGAGGTCACAGATCGTTTCTGTGAAGCTACTGGAGTAAAACTTGCTGAAAGTACTCTGCTCGAACAACTTGCCAAAAGGCCAGAGGTCAGTGCCGAGCAGCTTTCAAAACTCTTGCCCGAAGAGGTTTTAAGAGAAGTTTCTGCCGAAGAGATCTTGGTAGCTACAAATGACATCAAGTACGCAGGCTATGTAGACGGTATGAGGGTACAATCGGAACGCCTTGCACGCGCACAAGCACGACGCATCCCTGACTATATCGATTACAGCGACCTTCCAGGACTCTCCCGCGAGATAGTAGAAAAGCTCTCTCGAATAAGACCTGAAACTATCGGTCAAGCTGCCCGTATTCCAGGGGTCACCCCTGCAGCACTTGCAATCATCAATCTTCAGGTTGAGTTGAGTACACGGCCTGCAAAAAACTAGCCTAGTAAAGAGATATGGAACATGCATCAGAAAAGATGGTAGAAGAGTTGAAGCGGCTCTGTCTATCGTATGGCTTATATATTAATGAGACAACAGAACTACTTTGCAAAAAACATTTCGAGTTACTGCTGAAATGGAATGAAAAGATCTCGCTCACCCGCCTTGTCAAACCCGAAGATGCAGCATTGCTACACTACTTTGAGTCACTGTTTGGAGCCTCACTGCTTGAAACTTCAATCAAAAGTCTTGCAGACATAGGTTCTGGAGCAGGATTTCCTGGCTTACCCATAGCCTTTGCAAGACCCTATCTAGAAGTTACTTTAATAGAATCGGACAGAAGAAAGGCTGGATTTCTTGGCGAAGTCCGTAGAAATTTTGGCCTAAAAATAAAAGTTGAGCAGCAAAGGTTTGAAGCAGTCGAGCCTAAGTTTGACGCTGTTGCTGTTAGAGCTATAGAGCAGTTTGATGCTCACATATCATCTATATTCGACTTTGCCTCAACTTCACACCAACTGCTGCTGTTTCTCTCTGAAGATTCTGCCAAAAAAGTTCTCCAAAATAGACCTCCAGAATGGATTGGTGAAATAGTCAAAATCCCTCAAAGCCGTGAAAGAACTCTACTGAATTTGAAACGTTTCACGTGAAACAGAGGCTGAACCAGCCCAAAACTGCTCGAACAGTTCCACGTGAAACATAAAAGTCGAAGGCAACGGCTTTATTTCCAATATCTGCTATGGTAGATTGCAGGCTGTTTGTCAAACATCCTTATAAGGGTGGCCAATGCAGTTTCGAGAGGTAAACATAACCAAGTAATGGGTAAGATCATAGCAGTAGCAAATCAGAAGGGTGGTGTTGGGAAGACAACGACGGCTATTAATTTGGCCGCAAGTCTTGCAGCAGGAGAGATGAAGACACTCCTGATAGACCTTGAC
The DNA here is from genome assembly GCA_016789295.1 of Blastocatellia bacterium. Classification (GTDB taxonomy): domain Bacteria; phylum Acidobacteriota; class Blastocatellia; order Chloracidobacteriales; family JADJPF01; genus JAEUQL01. The sequence goes on from JAEUQL010000059.1 coordinate 10,424, forward strand.
CCACAAGCAAACTCAACATCAGGTCTTGGAGTTGGGAGAACAAAGCTAAAGAAGAGTTTCTACCACGTGATTGTTCTTGGAGAGCCGCTAAAGAACATTCTACTCAACACCGAAATAGAAAAGATGCAGATAGCACCTTCAGACAGAAATCTAGCGGGTGCAGAGATCGAGCTTGTCGATGTAGAAGACCGTGAGTACAAGCTAAAAAACATTGTCGAACCTGTAAGACAGGACTTCGATTTTATCATTATCGACTGCCCACCTTCGTTGGGTTTGCTCACAGTCAACGCACTAGGTGCAGCCGATTCTGTACTAATTCCAGTACAGTGCGAGTATTTTGCTTTGGAAGGTGTTTCTGCTATTTGGGACACGCTTGTCAGAGTCAGACGCACGCTCAACCCCAATCTAGCAGTAGAAGGTTTCTTGTTGACTATGTACGATGAAAGAACAAAGCTTTCATCGCAGGTTATGTCTGACCTTCGCGACTTTTTGGGTACACAAGTTTTTGCGACTGCAATACCAAGAAACGTCAAACTTGCAGAAGCTCCAAGCCATGGAAAACCTATACTGCTTTACGACATAAGATCTCGCGGAGCAGACAGCTACATGCGCCTTGCACAGGAGGTTATCAAGAATGGTAAAAAAGGCTCTAGGTAAAGGGCTTTCTGCTCTACTACCTTCATCAGAAAGCACAACTAGTGAAGAGTTACTTGAGATCGACCTTGATTTGATAGAGGTAAATCAAGAGCAGCCAAGAACCCGCTTTGACCAGAAGAAGCTTGAAGAATTGACCGATTCAATAAAAGAGAATGGACTAGTGCAACCGATTCTGGTCAGAAGAAAAGGGCTAGGCTACCAGTTGGTAGCGGGGGAAAGGCGGTGGATAGCTTCACAAAGAGCAGGGCTACTAAAGATTCCCGCTATAGTCAAAGAGATTCCAGACGAGAAGCTTCTAGAACTTGCATTAGTAGAAAACATTGCACGGCAAGAGCTTAATCCCATTGAAGAAGCCCAAGCTTACCAACGGCTTATCTCCAACTATGGGATGACACAAGAGCAAGTAGCCCGCAAAGTTGGTAGAGACCGCTCTTCTATTACAAACATTCTGAGGCTGCTCAAGCTACCTGCAGAGATACAGCAGTTGGTTGAAGAAGAGAAGATAACCATGGGGCATGCACGTGCGCTCCTTCCTATGGAAGATACAGTTGAGCAGTACAAGCTAGCCAACAGGGTAGTTGAAGAAGGTTTATCGGTTAGAGAAGTAGAGAAGATTGTTGACCGATGGAAGTCTCAGGTAGAAGAGGTTTTAGAGAAAGAAGAGGTAGCTGTAATAGACCCAAACGTCAAAGCTGCAGAACAGAAGCTACAGCGTAGATTCGGTACAAAAGTCCGCATAGTGATGCAGAAAAGCGGAGGCCGTATCCAGATAGATTTTCACAACAACGAGGAACTCGAAAGACTTTATGATCTACTAATTAAATGAGACGTGGTCATAAATCAGGCGGCACGAATAAGGGGCTTGATGCCCAGGCCAATAGGTAAATTGAAATTAA
>JAEUQL010000005.1 GCA_016789295.1 Blastocatellia bacterium
AAATAAAAATACTATTAAGAAGGTTTATATTTAAAGAAGAACTGGTGTAGCTAAAAAATGGGGGGGGGTAGTAGAAAGTAGAAAGACTAATGAGATAGATCTAGTAGAGAAAAGGGTAAGAAAGTAGAAAGCTACCTTCATACCCTTTAACAATTTCTATTCATTGTTTTTTCTACGATCTTTAAAGTTTTCTTTCAAATCTTTGAGCTTGCTCTGTTGTTCTGGTGTAAGTAAGTTATATATCTTAATTCTTACACGCTCTTTTTCAACTATTAGCACACTCAACACCTGAGCCTGTTTTTCTGCAAGACCTTTGACTAGGGATTCGTTAAATTGTCCACCTTCACCTGCCAGTCTAAGTTCTTTTCTAACTGCATTTAGCTGTTCTCTTAGTGGTTTGGTTACTTCTCGTTGCTCGGCAATCACAGCTTTTATCTGTTCTTTCTGCTCATCTGTCAATTCAAGGTGCTGTGCAAGGAATCTCATCTTGCGAGCAAGGCGGTGTTTGTGACCTTTTGTATGTTCAGCAGCAGAAAAGCCATTAACAGACTTTTCAACGTTATATACTGCAAATGATGGGGTTACAAAAATGAAAGTAATCAAAGTTATGACACTCAAGATAAAAGCGGTACGGTTTCTCATAATATATCCTCCGTGAGTAAGTTGGTTAATTTCTCTTTTCTGTTCTCTTAGACTGTTGGCAATTTAAAAAGTCTTAAAAATTGTCCTTAAATATTTGCGGCTTATTAGAAATGAGGCGAGAAGGGAAAGAAAAAGAATTCTTTGAAAGTTTCATCTTGGATGAAAAGTCTCCAAGATGAAAAGCCGATCAGCTACACAATTTTATCAGTATTCGGCAGAAGACCTCGGCCAAACGTTTTATGTTGACGGCGGATGTTAACTTACTGCACTGGCTAGCCAGTCAGTAGTTATTTTGAAGTGTGAAGTATGGTCTACAGCCTTACCGTCTTTGATCACTATAGCTTGTGGGGACTCGTGCACCACTCCCAACTGCTCGGCAGCCCTGTTTGAAACGTCTCTATTTAGCTGTACAGTCACAAGCCAATAGTCTACATTTGGAGAAGCATCAGATGATAGGTGCTTTTTGAGCTGCTGAAAAGCATCAGAACTTATTGGGCAAGCATTACTATGCTTAAAAAGAAGTTGTACTCTATTTGAAGAGCTTGCTATTACTTGCTCAAAAGCATCAATACTGGTCAGTTCATTAAGATTTGCCATTTCTTTTAGTCCTTTGATAGTTTTAGTTTGGGCTTATGATAGCAAGTCCAATTTTAAGCTGAAAAGGTTACTTCGGGGGCATCTTACCCAGAGGTTTTATTGTTTATTGACAGTTCCTACTCCAGAAATCTTTTTATTTACTGTTTTAGGGTTGCCATAATAGTTGATCTTCCCAACACCTTCCATGTTGATGTCTAATAGTTCACTTGCAAAAAGGTCTATATTTCCTGCACCTTCCGACTTTACAAATGCCTTTTCAGATCTGAGATCTTTTACATCAACAGTAGCAGCACCTTCCACATTTATATTTAGAGTCTTTGTTTGACCGGAAGCTTTTATAGAGCTTGCACCTTCTACTTCAATGTTGAAATTCTCATTCTGCAAGTTTGTAATATCAGCTTTGCCTGCACCTTCTAGGCGTATTTTTTGTAGCTCTGGATTTGCTATTTTTACTTTCAAAGTCTGTGTAGGTGAGATGTCCTTTTCCTGTTTGATGCGCAGAGTTCTATTTTTGACTTCTGTGATAATCAAAGGAAGAATATTGTCATCACCTGTGATTTCAACATCCTCATCATCTTGGCAAACAAAGGTCAGAGAATATATACCTTCCGTCTCTACAGAATCAAAAGGTGCAAGAGTTCTTTTCTGACTTGTTATCTTTCCGCTTCCTTTAACTGAATCTTTATTTGTTAAATGTATGCAGCCAGAAAATAGAGAAATAGAGAGCACCAAAATAGCAGAAAGTTTTACTTTCATTTAACCTCCAATATGCTACCAACCGTTTTTGTGGATTATCTTTTCAACAGGCAAGCGGCTCTTGCGAATGCTGTTATCAACTGCGTAGCCTACAGGAACTACTAGTGCAACTATATGCGAACTAGGTATACCCAGAACCTTTCTTACACGGTCTTCATCAAACCCTTCCATAGGAACAGTTGATAGACCGGCTGCTGTGGCAGCAAGCATAAAGATCATTGAAGAGAGCATCACCTGTTTTGCAAGCCAGTAACGTTTCTCTACCGCAGGAATACTCGGAATGGGCGTAAACAGCCTTGCAAGAGGAACAAAAAAGGCTTTGCCAAACCAACCAAGACCTAGTGGACCTTGATCGAAAGCAAGCTTGATAAAGCCTCTCAACTGCTTCTCATATTCAGCACTAATAGCATCTATAGCTCTATCGGCCTGAAAGGCTGATTCTAGGTTATTCTCTACTACAAGTTTGTCACCAGTGAAGACAACAATAGCAGGAGCTTCTAGAATCTGTGCTTGTTTCATACAAGCTATGTGCAGCCTCTTTTTTAGTGCAGTGTCTGTAACTAGAACCATATGTGTTGGCTGCAAGTTATAACCACTTGGTGCCCAGTGTGCAATATCAAGAAGTCTGTGTAGTAGATCTTCATCCACAGGATCTGGGCGAAAGTGTCTTATTGAACGTCTAGTGCGTACCAGTTCTTCGAATTCGTCGATGTTGAGCACTACAGTTAACCTTCCAGTAGAAAATTGTATTTCAGTCAGTATATCCTTACTCTTTTAAGGTTGAGACAAGAAGTTCCATATTTGTGAGCATCAACTGTTTCTGCTTTGGATCTGCTAAATGAGGAGGGGTGCATGTCTATTTTGGAGACCATTGTTGGCCAAGCACTTGAAGGTAAATATCTCATAGAACAGAGGCTTGGCAAGGGTGGTATGGGAGCTGTTTATCTTGCAACCCATCTTGGAACTTGCCGACCCGTTGCAATAAAAGTTATTGCTCCGCAGTTTATGTCTTCTCCAGAGTTTGTCGAACGTTTTCGTCGAGAAGCTGAAGCGGCTGGTAGACTTAGACATCCAAATATTGTAAATGTGACCGATTTTGGTTTTGCAACAGTTCAAGATCAACAGATCGCTTACCTCGTAATGGAATACCTCGATGGATGCTCGCTCGCTTCGGTATTAGAGCAAGAAGGCAAACTTCCTTTAACTTGGATAGTTGATATAGTTGAGCAGATCTGTTCAGCTATAGAGGAAGCCCACAAACATGGTGTTATACACCGTGACCTCAAACCAGAAAACATATGGTTAGAACCTGACAGGCGCGGCAATTATAATGTCAAAGTGTTAGATTTTGGCTTGGCAAAACTAAAAAGTACACAAGATACTACAGATAAAGATAGCACTCTTCAGCCTGTTCTTAATGTTGTTTCTTCAACAGTAGAGTCAGATTCCATTGTCACTTTAGTTCAAGAACCAATAGCAACTAACAAAACAGACAATAGACAGACAGTTTATGAAGATGAAAAAGAGACCAATATCTTGATAAACTCTGCTATAAGAAGCTCGTCAAGCTCTTCTAAGATAACGCACGCTGGTTCAATTATGGGCACACCACTCTATATGTCTCCTGAACAGTGCGCTGGTAAAGAAGTCGATGCACGCACTGATATATATAGCATTGGGGTAATAACTTATCAGATGCTCACCGGTACAACACCTTTTACCGGCACTAGTTTTACAGTTATTTTCAAGCATATGTCAGACCCAGTGCCTGATCTAAAAAAGTTGAGGCCAGACATACCAAAACTTGCTGCAGAAACAGTAATGAAAGCACTGGAAAAAGATCCCGCAAAACGCTTGCCTTCTGCAGAAATCTTTGCAACTACGTTTGCTGCAAGAACAGAAACAGCACTAACTCTAGTTAGAAAAGCTGTAGCTATTTGCAACGATAATTATCTACTATTCATTAAAACTTCTTTGACAGCTTGGCTTCCTGCTATGGGAACCACAACTTTGCTGAGTCTAGCAACTGGACTAGGAGAATTTGGAGTTTTCGGGAAAAACCTTGTACTAGTACTAGTTATACTATTTTTCATTCTTCACATGATTGCCACTGCTTACGTAGGTGGTGTTACTGCCATGCTTTTTGTGTCAATGGTAGTACAACTGATGCTGTATCCTTTTAGAGAGCCAAAAATCAAAGCTGCCTATCTAGCACTCAAAGGTAGGCTATTATCTTTCATTTTGACTGCATCTATCCTCTATACTGCATCAGGGTTAATGGGGGCTTTTTTTGGTGGATTAGCAGCAGTTTTTGGATTTCTGCTTTTAGTTAAAAGCTGGCTAGGTTCCATACTCTGCTTTATTGGTGCTGTTTTTTTTGGGTTACTTATAGTCTACACATGGGCTTATATTCTTGTCTCTCCTTCAATAGTCCTCATAGAGAGAAAGTCTGTATTTAAGACCATTAAACGTTCTTATAAACTGGTCAATAATCTTCCAATACCTGCAAGAAAGATTTCGATACTATCTATAACTATCATTACCACTATTCTCATTTTACAAAAACCAATAACAGCTTACATAAACGAATCTCTAATAAACTTAAACCTTATCTCAGTCAAGCATATTGGGTTTCTTGTAGAAGCATCTTCTTCTATTCTTTTTATGTTTGTCTTTGCACTAACTAGCCCCTTCTTCTCTGTCCTTGCATCACTGCTATACATTAAAGCTAGACAAGCAGAGGGTGAAAGCCTTGAAGATATAGTTTCAGATCAACAGATCCTGTTAAAACCTAATCAGAGTGGAAAAGCTTTGAAGAGTGAGATAAGCGAGTTTATTAGATCGAGATCGTAGCAAGAAAGCAAAAAGTGGGACAAGTTTTGCTTATCCCACTCCCACCAAAATCTAAAACTCCTTCATACCTTTATGGTATGGTCTGGCCGCTTGGACTAACAGCGTTATTGATGAGCAATCGGACTTCTACTTTACGATTTCTAGCACGAACTTCTTTCTTCTCCACACGTGAAAGCCCAGCAAGATCTTCTTCTATCTTGCCAAGTCCAAGAATAGACATTTTGTAAGTCGGAATCTGGTGTTGGCGAGCCAAATATCTTTGAACCGACTCGGCACGGTCTTGGCTCAACTTCTCATTCAGCTTGTCCCCACCACTAGAATCGGTAAATCCTTGGATTTCGAGAATGAACCCTTTATGGTTCTTTGCTTCAAGTGCAAGGTTGTCTAGCTGCAGCCGGGCTTCATCGTTGAGGTCTGAACTATTGAGCTTGAAGTTTACTGCAACAGTAGTTAGTTGTGTATATTTATCGAGATTTTGTCGGAGGTCTTCAACTCGCTGCTCTGCACCTGCTGCACGTAGATCTGCAGCTTCTGCGCGAGCGTTTGCTGAATCTGCAGTAGATTGTGCACGATCTACCTTAACACCTACATCATCAATACGCTTGCTCAACCGATCTTCAACATCTCTGATCTCTTGTGTATTTCTGCGAACCGTCTCTTCCAGCTCTTGGGTACGTCCTTCCAGAGGAGTTACACGTTCATTCACCGTCTGGCGAACATATTTCTTCGTAGCGCATCCTGTCCCTGCAATTGTGAATGTAATCAGAATAGCTATAAAAAGAATTTTTACGCAACTGTACATTTTCATAACTTTTCCTTTATTTTTTTAATTTAACTATCCGAATCAGGTTTTTAGAGTAGATGCTTAACAGCCACTTTAGGTTTAGTATTCTAAAATTAGGATTCCCAAAGTTCAAGACAGAATTTAACAGCTTTATCTAAAATATTTAAGCTAGCCAAAGTTTCTATCTCTGCTGTCAAGCTAGATCCGATATTATCGGTCTATTTTAATCTTCAATTCCTGAAGCTGTTCTTGACTTACCTCACTTGGCGAATCTGTCATCAAGCACGAAGCACGCGCAGTCTTTGGGAAAGCTATGACTTCGCGGATCGATGTCTCACCTGCCAACAGAGCCGTGAGTCTATCCAGACCAAGTGCTATTCCACCGTGTGGTGGAGTTCCGTAAGTAAGTGCGTCGAGGAAGAAGCCAAACCTGCGCCGAGCCTCTTCATCTGAAAATCCGAGTGTGCGGAAGATGGTCTGTTGTACATCAGGGCGATGAATACGTATAGATCCCCCACCTAGCTCTACACCATTCAATACTAGGTCATAAGCTTTTGCCAAGACTCCACCAGGGTTTGCCTGCTCACCTGAAAGCTTCTCTATATCTTCGTCTCTTGGTGAAGTAAAAGGATGGTGCATTGCATACCACCTCTTGTCTTCAGGATGATACTCAAACATAGGAAAGTTTGTTACCCAAAGGAAGTTCCACTTTGTAGCATCTACTAAACCTTCACGCTTTCCAAGCTCAAGTCGTAGACCACCAAGTGCAGCAGCTACAACATCTCTATTGCCAGCAATAATGAAAACCATATCGCCAGCTTTTGCCGATGCTTTTTCAGCAGCCCTCCTGATAGTCTCCTCCCCAAGATTCTTCATCAATGATGAAGTAATTTCACCACTCTCGCTATATCGAACCCAAGCAAGACCAGAAGCTTTATAAACATCTCTAACAAAAGCTGTTAAATCATCTATCTGCTTTCGTGAGTAGTTTGCTCCTCCTTCAAGAGTAATAGCCTTTATATGTCCATCTTCTTGAAGAGTTTTAGCAAAAGGGGCAAATTCTGTTTCTGTGAAAATATCTCCTAGATTGACAAACTCCATGCCAAACCTTGTATCTGGTTTGTCCGATCCAAACCGCTCCATTGCTTCTGAATAGTCCATTCGTGGAAATGGAGTTTTAACCTCTACACCACCTACAGCAAACATTTCTACTATCAATGGTTCTATCAAATTAAACACGTCTTCAGGTTGTACAAAAGACATCTCTAGGTCTATCTGTGTAAACTCTGGTTGTCTATCGGCTCTCAGATCTTCATCACGGAAGCAGCGTGCAATCTGAAAATAACGGTCATAGCCAGAGATCATCAATATCTGCTTAAACAACTGTGGAGATTGTGGCAAGGCATAAAACTCACCTGGATTCAACCGGCTTGGGACAAGATAGTCTCTTGCACCTTCTGGAGTGGATTTGGTGAGTATTGGAGTCTCTATTTCAAAAAAACCTTGCCTATCCAGATAGTTTCTGGCAGCCATTGTTAACCGATGGCGAAGCCTGAGATTATCTTGCATCTTCTGACGACGAAGGTCGATATATCGATACTCCAGCCTTAGATCTTCGGAAGGAGGCTTTGCAGCATCAAGCTCAAAAGGCGGTGTCTTTGATTCGTTTAGGATAGACACCTGCTCTGCAACAATCTCAATATCACCAGTCTTGATGTTTGGATTTACAGTCTCTGCGGATCTCTGAACAACTCTACCTTGTACAGCGATCACAAACTCTGACCGTAACCTTTTTGCCTTGCTATGAGCAGTTGGATTGCGTTCTTCGTCAAAAACTACCTGCACTATGCCTTCACGGTCGCGCAGATCAACAAATGTGAGAGGGCCAAAATCGCGCCTTCTAAATACCCATCCCATCAAAGTAACTTCTTGGCCAGTGTGCTCGGCGCGTAGCTCACCGCTTCGGTGTGTTCTCTTTAAGCTTCCTAAGTTGTCTAACATGCTCCTATACCTAGTCTCTTTAGTATTTCTATTATTTTGCCTTAAATCTTTCAAACAGCTCTTCTTCTGTTAATTCGCTCTGCTCACCTGTAGACATATTTCTCAGTACATATCTACCCTTTACAAGTTCATCTTCACCAATAATGAGTACATTCTTCGCTTTGACTTTGTCTGCAAGCTTCATCGAGTTTTTTAAGCTTCTTGCTTCAAAATCGACTGCGCACGCAACGCCTTCTCTGCGTAGTGAAGAAGCAAGTTTCAGAGCATACTCCATAGCTTTTTCACCCAAATGGGCAAGAAATAGCAACGGAACCGAAGGGTCTTCTACATCCTGCGGTAACGACATCACAAAACGGTCAAGGCCAAGTGCAAAACCAAACCCTTTTGCAGCAGAACCACCTAGTGTCTCTGAAAGTCCATCATAGCGTCCACCACCAAGTAGAGAATTCTGTGCTCCTAAACTGCCAGAAGTTATCTCAAACGCTGTGCGCGTGTAGTAGTCAAGACCTCGAACCAATCTTGGCTCTATCTTGTAAGGGATTGAGCGTGCATCAAGATAAGTACGAAACTTTGCAAAGTGAGTACTGCATTCTTGACATAAAAGATTGAGTGTTGAAGGGAATTTACTGACAATAGCTGCATCTTCTTTACAATCAAGAACTCTCAATATGTTTGTCTCATACCTTCTATTGCAATTGCCACACATTTGCGGTAAGTGTGGGGCAACTTCTCGCTTGAGCATCTCGTTGAAGTTTGGTCGGCAGACCGGACATCCTACAGAATTGATAAGCAACTGTGTCTGTTCTATTTTCAGTTCTGTCAGCATCCAATAGATCATCTCTATAACTTCTGCTTCAATAGCTGGGTTATCACTCTTACCTATCACTTCAACACCTATCTGATAGAACTGGCGAAACCGACCTTTCTGGCCACGTTCACGACGAAATTGTGGCCCAATGTAGAAAAGTTTTGCCAAATCACTCTGGTGAGCCATCTTGTGTTCTATGTAGGCACGGATTACAGGTGCAGTATTTTCAGGACGTAGTGTAAGACTATCACCATTGATGTCTGTCCAAGTATACATCTCTTTTGACACAATGTCAGTTTCTGTTCCAACACCTCGTGCAAATAGTTCAGTATGCTCAAAGATAGGAGTCCGGATTTCGCGAAAACCATATCTTCTGAAAGCCTCGCGTGCTATAGCTTCGACGTGCTGAAATCGGTGCGACTGTGCAGAAGTATCTTGAGAAAATTCCGAAGGTAGAATGTCGCGAGTGTGCTTTACTGTCTTGATCATTAGAGTTTCATTTCCAGGTAATCATTTTTTAGGTCAACATAGTGACGCCAGTTCTCTTCCATACGTGCAAGGTCTTCTGGTGTAAGCTCACGCTTGATCCTTGCTGGTAGGCCAGCAACAAGCGAGCGCGGTGGTATCTTCATTCCCATTGGAACCAATGTTCCGGCTGCAACAAGAGACTGTTCCCCAACTTCGCAATCATCCAGCAAAATAGCTCCCATACCTATCAGACAACCATCACCAACTTTGCATCCGTGTGCAACTACGTTGTGACCCATAGTCACAGAACTTCCAATGATAGTTGCATAAGTGTCTGTGGTAACGTGAAGTACACAACCATCCTGAATACTAGTATTACTGCCGATCCTGATGTAGTAAACATCACCACGAATGACACTACTAAACCAAACACTGCTGTGGTCACCTATCTCTACATCACCGATGACGGTAGCAGTAGGTGCTACAAACACACCTTCACCGAACTTTGGGAGCTTACCTTTGTACGCAATAATATTGCCGGGCATCGGCTTTCAACCTTTCTATACTACTTAATCGTTATGTCTAGTCCTTATTCAATTATTTGTCTAAAGAATTTAACAAGAGTTGCAAGGCTAGCACAAAACTGGCTTACAGACAATCTTCATCATCAACCAGTTAGGCTTTTACTTTGCAAAATGGAAGAAGACATCTTCGAAATGGCCTGCAGGTAGATTGGAACTAGTTCTGAGCTGCTCAACTGTTCCATCCGCTACAAGTTCACCCTTCTTCAAAATAACAACTCTTGATGCAACACGTTCAACAAAATCCATTATGTGTGAAGAGAAGATTACTGCCTTGCCTTGTAACCGAAGTGTCTGAACTCTTGCACGAACCTTTGTTATAGTTTCGACGTCTAGGCCGTTGAGAGGTTCATCGAGTATCAGTATCTGTGGGTCTGCAAGCAGTGCAGCTATTAAGCCTATACGCTTCTTCATTCCAAAAGAGTACTGCTTGATCAGAAGGTCTTTTTTTGCCCCCAGATCAAAATGCTCTAACTCTTCATCGATCACTTTGCTGTTAGTAACTCCCTTTATACCTGCAACAAACTGCAAAAACTCTTTCCCAGTCAACCTTTCATAAAGAACAAGGTTTTCTGGTAAATAGCCTATTAAACCTCGAACTGTAATGGGATGGCGTTTAACTTCGTGGCCACAGACTTCAACTCTACCTTCGTCTGGCTCTATCAAACCTAGTAGCAACTTTAACAGAGTCGATTTCCCTGCTCCGTTTGCTCCAAGTAGTGCAACCACTTCGGCTCCTATATTTAAGCTTACTCTGTTGAGTGCTGTGATTTTATTGTAGCGTTTAACAACCTCTCCTATTTTGATCATTTCTCTTTACTCGTTCTCTTCTTCAATTCCCATCAGTAGTATGTAAGCTCTTTCACGACCACGAATATGGAGTTTATCAATAATGTATGGATAGACAAAGAACCATAGCCACCAGACACGAATTATAAGAGTAGCTATCGAGAGGCTTGCAATTGCAACAAAAGGGATAGCTAAAGTTGGGCGTGATGTTATCTCAAATACCAGAGCACCAACAAAAGAGGCTACTAGTAACCAGACAAGCAAAGTCTTCAAAATAAGAAAAAGAGCAGTATTTAGATCGAACTGCCCAACTAGAAAAGCAACAGAAAGTGTTATAAATAACCCAGGAAGAGCAACTATTCGCCCATAGATCAACTTGCTCTGGTAAAGCTGTTCGGGTTTTGATGGAAAACTTCTCTCCAGATGAAAGAATGGCAGTTGGTACTTGATCAAAGTTGGAGCGAGTGACGATAAGGAAAAAGTAGCCAGGGCTGTTGCTGCCTGGACAGCAATCTCAAACCCTGTTCCTTTATTGCTGTACCTAAAAGCATAAACAATAAGTCCTATCTCTGTTAGCACTGCTATAGCAATACTGACATAGACTGCTGAAGAAAAAAATCTGAAAGTAAGTATCAGATCCCGGACTACTTGTGAAGCTATCTCTTGGCCTTTTAACCACTGTATTAGCTTCTGAATCGACTTTATGCCTATTAAGACCGTCTTCTGCCCTAAAACCTGCTCGACTACTTCACGATCAATTATTGCCCATTTTTTGTAGAGGTAGAGTGAAATGGTAAAGTAGACAATAGATAGAGCTAACGAAAAGAGCACTGCAGGTATCTGAAACAGTCTGTGTGTAAAAAAGCTTACAGATATCTCTTCTACTATATCTTTTAGTCCAGCAAAAGGCAGAAGCAGTAGTTCTGTTGCAAAACCGGAGTTTATGGAAAGCAGAAAAAGTAGGAAGAAGATCCCTGCTGAAGGAAGCAGACGTGTAAGCCGAAGAAAACCGAAGTGTGCTGCTAGTAAGACAATCAATATCTGACTTACCGATAACTGCACCAGTGCAGCAAAAGCAGCAGCAAAGTGATAGAAAGAGAAGCTAGAGCCTATTGATTTTATTGCTGTTATTTGCTCTAGTGCAAAAAGAAGAAAAATAGTAGGAATATTTTTGGTAATTCTTATGATCAAAAGAGCTAGAAACTTTTGCACGTAATCTATAGCAAGAGCATCCAGATAAGAGTCTGCCGATTGTGTTGGATAAAACTCATTTGCTACAGATGAGATAGGTGAAAGTAGTAATAGAAGAATCAGCGACACTGCAAATATCTCTATTTTTGGCTCAGAAGGCAGCCGATAGACCCCATCTGCAACCGCTCTCATATAAGGTTCAGCTATCAAATAGACAAAGGTCAGGATTGCAGGTCCTAGAATAAATAGAGTAAAGAAGTTCTCTTTAATCTGACGAAGTTTCTCGATTGTTCTGTATTGAAGTAGTTTGAGCAGAAGGTTCATAAAAAAAATATGGCAGAAAAGCTTCACACTAGCCAACCCTTTTCTACCGAATTAACAAATAAATACTAGTCGTTTCCGTCGCCTTCTTGCTCATTTTGAGGTGTTTCGTTCTTTGGAGCACTATTACCCGCTCCAAACCTCATTTCACGAACTATCTTGAGTTGATCGGGAGTCAGCAGAGACCTTATCTGTGCCTGTATTTTGGTCTTCATCAATACTCTTTGACCTTCTAGACGAGAAAGCTCCACGGCAAGCTGCTTGACCTCCTCTTCATTCATCTGGTCACTGTATAGAGCCATATCCAGAGCAAGGCGTTTTTCTCGTATCTGCCCTTCTAGAGAGAGGTATTCATCGCTGCTGCGGCGACGAATAAAGATCATTTTGCGTATCTGATCTTGTGTCAGATTGAGTGTGCGCACCCAGAGGCGAGCTTCAATGCCACCACCAAACATGCCATCTAGTGCTCTGCCAATCTGCTGAGGCCGCATTGGCTGCTCACCTGAATTGATCCGATCTTGAAGCTTTTCTTGCCTTCTTTCTAACTTCTTCTGCTGGCGTTCTGCTTGGGCTTCGCTCTGTTTGAAACGTCTATTTTGAGCCGCTGCCTGCTCGGCTCCACAAAAGAGTAGAGAGAGGATGAGAGAGGTTGTTAAAGTCTTAATATATTTTTTCACTGCTTTTTCTCCCACATTTTTTAGACAGTAACTGTGGATGAGAGATTATGAATTTGTAATCTGTAAGATGCCGTCTTTTCAGATAAAGTCTGGAAAAGATCCGGCCTGGAAGCTAATCTTTTTTTATAGGCACAAAAAAGAGCATCAGCATAGATGGGATTGAAGCAAAAAATGCGACTATAAAGAGATTTAAGTACCCTACCTTTTCTACTATCTGGCCTCCAAATCCTCCAAAAAGTGTTCCCCCCAATGACATAATTGCCGAACCTATCGCATAGTGTGCCGCCTTGAATTCTGGCTTGCAAGTACCAAGCAGATAGATAAGCAGAGCAGCACTGCCAAGACCTGCAGCTACTTGCTCGTAACCATGAACCGATGCTATTAAAGTGACTCCATAGATCGTTTTTGGGTCTGGTTTAGCATATGCAAGCCATATGTAAACCCATATGTTTATGTTCATAAGAAATGTCAGTGGCCAGATTGCTTTCTTGAGTCCTTGCTTCTTGATCCACCAACCACCAAGCATTGTTCCAACAATTGTTCCACCTGCACCAACTATGCCTCCAATCCACGCATACTGGTCTTTGCTGACTCCTAATTCACGTATCAGAAAAGGCGTAGCCATTGAAAAAAGAATTTCATCACCAAGCTTGTAGAGAATGATAAATACCAGAACTAGCAGAATCTTTTCTTGATCTAAATAGGTAGTAAAAGCTCTGCGAAAAGTGGTTACTATCTCTTCATTGCTTGGAATAGAAGTACGATCTTTCTCAAAGTGTGGCAGCTTGAGAGCATGGAAGAGTGACAGAAGAAACATCGTGACAGCACCTGCTGCAAAGGCGTAAAACCAAGGGAGATACTTGTTGCTTCCTCCCAAGCGGCTTGCCATGTATGCTACAAAAGCAACCAAGCCGGTTCTTGCAAAGATCATTGCAAGCCTGTAAGCAAGAACCCTGTAACCTGAATATGCTGCCTGCTCTCTTTTGTCTGTCAAACCTTCAAGATAGTAGGCATCTATTGCTATATCATTTGTTGCCGAAATAAAACCCATTCCTGCAAAAACTACTGCTATGAAGAGCAGATATGGAGCAGCGGCACCGTCAGGAGTAGCACCCATAGGTATCAAGTAGCAAGCCAGTGCAATCACCATCGTAAGCAGTGATATCAAAGCCTGCATTACTATCAGCCACTGACGTTTTGTACTTATAGTGTCGAGAAAAGGTGCCCAGAGAAACTTGAAGTTCCACGGAGTGTTAAGAAAATTTAGATAGCCGATGTATCGTTCCTTTGCACCTATATCAGTAAAGAATACACTAGATACTATGCGAACGATCATAAAAGGAAGTCCTTCGGCAAAGTATGTGGAACAGACCCAGAGAGTAGTAAAAAAAGATGTTTTTCGCTCTGTGCTACTATCGTCTCTCTTGTCTGTAACTTTTGCCATAGTCCTATTTCCCTATCTTTTTAAGTGGAGTTCAAGTCTGTAGTTGAACTCGGTTATTTTGTCACAAATCCGTCTAAATTCATCATGATTAAAATAGAGTGGAGAGCTTGCCATCGATTTGATGCGGGCAATGCGGTTTATTGATGTCTCTATGCGACGTCCAGTTATCTGCCCATCTCTCACAGATTTTACAAGTGCTTCAGAAGCTTCTGCCACTCTGGCTGGACTCTGACAGATCAGCAACATATCTTCACCAGCAGCAATAGCGGAAACTACTGCTTCACTAAAGCCCATGGATTCTGTAATAGCACCCATCTCAAGGTCATCTGATATTGCCATTCCCTGAAATTCGAGTTTTGTTCTGAGTAGGTCTGTGACAATTCTTGGAGAGAGCGAAGCAGGTACACGGGTCTTTACACTTCCTCCTTCAAAGGCAGGATAGAAGGCGTGTGCCACCATAATGGCTTGAAGTTGTGAATTGAGTTTTGCACTCAAATCGGTGTATATCTGTATATCTTCTGACATCAACTTCTGTTCATTGCGTTCTACAATAGGAAGCTCTTTGTGCGAATCTACTACCGAATCACCAAGCCCTGGAAAATGTTTTCCACATCCAAGAACATTATTATTTTGCAATCCTTCTAGGTAGGCACTTGCAAGGCGTATTATCTTTGACAAACGACTTCCAAAAAACCTTTCCTGAAGTGCATTGTCTGCCTCTTCGTGCACTGCTATGTCTAGCACAGGAGCAAAATTCATATTAAAGCCGAGTAGCCTCAAAAGTTCTGCTGTAATGCTACCGTGATCGTGCGCCAAACGGGCGTCGTCAGATGCTCTAATGAGGTGGGGGGATGCCATTGGAGGACAGATCTTCTTTAGCCTGTCTACACGCCCTCCTTCTTGGTCAACACTAATTAGTGGCGGAACTTTAAGCAGCCGCCTGATCTCTGCATTTAGTTCGGCTACCTGCTCTGGCTGCTCAATATTTCTAGCGAATAGGATCACACCACCGGGCTGAACTGTCTGCAGTAGCTTGCGCGTCTCCTCATCAAGAGTTGGGCCAGGAATGCCTATGAACAAAAACTGTCCCAGCCGATGTTCCAGTGATAGAGAAACCATATTTTGAACCTCCACTTTTTAGTCAAAAAACTGCTTGAGGCTTTCTGTGTAAGGTGGGTATGCAACTCCACGCTCAGTAATAATAGCTGTTACATACTTGTTGGGTGTAACATCAAAAGCAGGGTTAGCCACTGCGATATCTACAGGTGCAACCCTTCTCCCATTTATCTCTGTAATCTCTGTACTTGCTCTGTCTTCAATGGGAATCTGTTCACCAGAAGAGAGCTTTGGATCGAGTGTAGAGACTGGAGCAGCAACATAGAAAGGGATATTGTTTTCTTTAGCAAGTACCGCCACCATATAAGTCCCTATCTTATTTGCTACGTCACCATTGCTTGCAATGCGGTCGGCTCCAACAATCACAGCTTTTATTCTGCCCATCTTCATGAAATGGCCAGACATATTGTCTGTTATCAGAGTTACACCAATGTTGTCTTTGGCAAGCTCCCAGCAAGTTAGCCTTGCACCTTGAAGAAACGGCCTGGTCTCATCTGCATAAACTTCTATGTTTTTGCCTATCTCTTTGGCTGCACGAATAACACCAAGTGCTGTACCGTATCCTGCTGTGGCAAGCGCACCTGCATTGCAGTGTGTCAACACAACACCAGAGTCTGGCAGAAGTGGTGCTCCATACTTCCCCATCTGCTCATTTGCTGCAATGTCGGCTCTGTGGATCTCTAAAGCTCTTTCAACAAGCCTTTTTTTGGTCTCTGCCACTGACATCCTGTCTCTGAAAGCCTGCTCAAAAGCAAGCTTCATCTGATCTATTGCCCAAAAAAGATTGACAGCAGTTGGTCTTGTAGCAGCAAACTCTCTGCATATCTGTTCAAACTCATTGGCAAAAACTTCGTGGTCTTCTTGCTCAAAAGCTTTTGCTCCTAGAGCAATTCCCATAGCAGCAGCAACACCTATTGCTGGTGCACCTCTCACAGTCATATCTTTAATTGCACCAGCAATTTCCCTGTAATGTGAAAAACAAGGATAGACTTCTTCATTTGGCAAGCGTTTTTGATCAATCATAACTACGCCTGCATCAGTCCATTCAATAGTCTTAATCATAAAATTTTACCTTGATTGTTTCTATTTAAAGATTTTTAGCAGTTACAAGTTTTTAGAGCTTTTTCTAGCAAAGTTATACTCTTGAACACTGCAAACTGTCATCTGTTCATTCTGTAATGACTCTATAGCACTCACTACAGCTTGTGCACCTGTTATTGTTGTGATGCAAGGTATATTGTACTGAGTCGCAGCACTTCTTATAGATCTTTCATCATAAAAAGAGAGCTTACCTAACGGAGTATTGATTACAAGTGAAATCTTGTTGCTCTTGATCTGATCTACTATGTTTGGCCTTCCTTCTTCTACCTTGTAGACAAAATTTGCTGGAACTCCGGCCCTGGACAGAGCATCACAAGTTCCTCTCGTAGCCACTATCTTGAAACCAAGCTGCGAGAGTCTACGCGCTATGGTTATGACTAGGCTTTTATGGTTGTCATTGACACTTATAAAAACCGTACCTTCTCTAGGAAGGTGATTGCCAGCACCTCTTTGAGCCTTCAGATAGGCTGCGCCAAACTCTTCTCCGACACCCATAACTTCACCTGTAGAACGCATCTCAGGACCAAGAATTGGATCAACTCCTGGAAATTTGGCAAAAGGAAAGACTGGGGTTTTAATGTGAAAACGGCTGACAGTCAATTCATCTGGAAGATTGAACTCATCCAACTTTTTACCAGTCATAAGTAGTGCAGCAATCTTTGCAATAGCTACACCTGTAGCTTTGCTTACAAATGGAACTGTTCTTGATGCTCTAGGATTAACTTCTAAAACATAAACAGTATCACCCTTTATGGCAAACTGTATATTCACAAGACCTACAACCTGTAGAGCCGAAGCTAGCTTGCGCGTATAACTGCGCATCTTCTGTAAGTGCTCGTTTGATACTAAATAAGCTGGAAGCATACACGAACTATCACCAGAGTGTATACCTGCTTCCTCAATATGCTCTTGTATTCCAGCAATTACAGTCTGCTGCCCATCAGATAGTGCATCAACATCAACTTCAACAGCACTCTCCAGAAAACTGTCTATTAGTATTGGCCTGTCTGGAGAGACTTGAGCCGCCGTCTTCATATACTTTTCAAGACTGCTCTCGTCATACACGATCACCATTGCTCGCCCACCAAGTACATAACTTGGCCTGACAAGTACTGGATACCCTATCTTGGCTGCAACTTCGCGTGCTTCCTCAAAAGAGACGGCTGTGCCATTTGCTGGCTGTGGTATTCCTAACTCAGAAAGTAACTTTCCAAACCGTTTTCTATCTTCTGCAAGATCTATAGATTCAGGTGAAGTTCCAATGATAGGTACTCCAGAGTGTAAAAGCTTTAGCGCAAGATTTAGAGGCGTCTGTCCACCAAACTGCACTATCACACCATCAGGTTTTTCGACTTCTACAATGTGCATTACATCTTCAAAAGTTATTGGTTCAAAGTAGAGTCTGTCAGAAGTGTCATAATCGGTGGATACAGTCTCTGGATTACAATTGACCATAATGGTCTCAAAGCCAGCCTCTTTCAAAGCAAAACTCGCGTGGCAACAGCAGTAGTCAAACTCTATACCTTGCCCAATGCGGTTTGGCCCACTTCCAAGAATCATAATCTTCTTTCTAGTCGTTGGCTCTGCTTCACATTCTTCTTCATAAGTCGAATAGAGATAAGGAGTGCTAGACTGAAATTCCGCAGCACAAGTATCAACTCTCTTATAAACAGGTTGGATACCTAACTCTTTACGACGCTTTCTCACATCATCTTCTGAAATACCAAAGAGTAACCCTAGACGAGAGTCAGAAAGCCCTATCCTTTTTGCTTCACGAAGTTCCTCTTTGGTCAAAGATTCAAAGCTCTTTTCTCTCAATTCTTTCTGTAACTGGGCAATCTCTTCTATCTGATACAAAAACCAAGGATCTATCGAAGTTATTTCTTGAAGTGACTTTACAAACATGCCTCTGTTGAAAGCTTCCCGCAGATAAGTAAGCCTTGAAGCGTTAGGAATTGACAGATGGCGGTAAAGCTCATCTTCAGAAGTTGTTTCATCAACAGGCAGGCTATTACCATTTTCCAGTGAGCGGATTCCTTTCAGCAATGCTTCCTTAAACGTTCGGCCAATAGCCATAGCTTCACCAACAGATTTCATCTGTGTGCTCAGTGTTGGATTTGCTCCAGGAAATTTCTCAAATGCCCATTTTGGAATCTTCACTACTACATAATCAATAGTCGGCTCAAAGCTAGCAGGTGTTTTTTTAGTAATATCATTTGGAATCTCATCTAATGTGTAGCCAACTGCTAATTTAGCAGCTATTTTTGCTATAGGAAAACCTGTAGCTTTTGAAGCAAGTGCAGAAGAGCGAGAAACACGAGGATTCATCTCAATGATCCGAATTTGCCCATTCTTAGGGTCTACAGCAAACTGGATGTTTGAACCTCCTGTCTCAACACCTACTTTTCTGATGATTTTAATAGCAGCATCTCGCATCTGCTGATACTCTTTGTCTGTAAGAGTCTGTGCAGGTGCTACTGTGATCGAATCTCCTGTATGTATTCCTATTGGATCAAGATTTTCTATTGAGCAGATTATCACTACATTATCTGCAAGATCGCGCATAACTTCTAACTCATACTCTTTCCAACCAATTATAGACTCTTCTACCAAGACCTCATTGATTGGGCTGAGATTTAGTCCACGAGCAGCGATCTGTACAAACTCTTCTGTGTTGTAAGCAATGCCACCACCACTTCCTCCAAGTGTGAATGAAGGTCGGATAATTGCTGGATAGCCTATCTGATCTACTGCAGCAAGTGCCTGATCGAGTGTCTTAACAAATGCTGCACGTGGCATCTGGAGCGATATCTCATCCATTGCCTGCTTAAATAAACGCCTATCTTCGGCTACTTTTATGGCATCAAGTTTTGCACCTATAAGCTCTACTGAATATCTGTCAAGTATGCCTTGTTCAGTAAGTGCTACAGCTAGGTTGAGAGCAGTCTGTCCACCAACAGTTGGCAGAAGTGCTTCAGGACGTTCCCTCTCTATCACTGCAGTGACGGCTTCAACCGTAAGAGGTTCTATATAGGTTCTGTCGGCAAGTTCTGGATCGGTCATTATAGTGGCTGGATTGGAGTTGATCAGTACTACTTCAAAACCTTCCTGCTTGAGTGCTTTACAAGCTTGTGTACCTGAATAGTCAAACTCGCAGGCTTGTCCAATGATTATTGGGCCTGAACCTATGATCAGAATTTTCTTGATATCTTGGCGTTTAGGCATTCGATCTCACTTCCGCCTCTGCAGGTCTTTTTTCAAAAGCCATTTCAAGGCAAACTGTTACTCTAACATCCAAAGATTTTCACCGTCAACGCAATGAAACACAGCATAGATAAGTAGAGAATGGTTCTGATTTGAGCTTGCCGATAGATGGAGATGGTCAAAATCTCTTCTGAGCTTGAAGGGAACTTACAGGTTTGAAGTTACAACTTCAGGAAAAATCACTAAGCTAGAATTTGTCATGTTTCACTGACTAATCTCTTTTGGCTCATAAATCTCTACAGGTATTTCAAAACAACTTAAAATCTGATTAAGGGTTGGCTGTATATCTTCCCATTCTAACTGTCCATTACCACAACCTAAAGCAGGAAAAGCTATAGAAGCTATTCCTCAAGCTTTATATCTCTCTTGAAGATATAACAAACCTCTAATTATATCGTGCAGATTTGAAGTAGATCTCCAGTCATCTTTAGTTGGAAAGTTTAAGATCCATAGTGAATCAGAGTGCTTAAAAAGGTACGATTCTCCAAGTTTGACCTCTTTTACCTTACAACGCGCAATATAGTCCTTGTACATGTCTAGCGGTTCTTAAACTCTAGAGCCAAACTTTTTCCCATAACGCCAACACAATTATTAACTATAGTTTGACATTTAGATTCAAATATATTGCCAGATACTACCTTTAACATGGGCTTGCTAACGTGTTTAGAAGAAGCGATTTCATCTCATACAGAAATACTGTTACAGCCTCCAGTTTTTCGCTAGAGGCTGTCTGTTTCTACTTAATCCCGCCCATCAACTTTTTAATAGAAGGTGTTAGGACAAACAGTAAAGCGGCAGGAAGTATAGTAAGTGCCGCAACTGAACCAAAGAGTGTCACCAAAGCACCTTCAGCATTAGGATCGAAATAACCTGCAATGACACCACCCATATAATTTCCAAGCGATAGCGAGAGAAACCATATTCCCATCATCATTCCAACCAGTTTTGCAGGTGCAAGTTTTGTCACAGTACTCAGACCTACAGGGCTTAAGCAAAGTTCTCCAACGGTGTGGAAGAAGTAGACAGCTACTAACCAGAATGGAGCTACTTTCACGCCACCAACAGCCAAAGTGGAAGCTACTACTAGAATAAGAAACCCTACACCAACAAAGAAGAGACCAAACGAGAATTTGGCTGGACTTGAAGGCTCACGTTTGCCCAAAACTGTCCAAACAAACGTGAAGACTGGAGCTAACAAGATGATGAACATCGAGTTTACCGACTGAAAATAGCTTGAAGGAAAATCCCAGCCAAAAATACTGTTTCTAGTAAGTTTTTCGGCAAAGAGGTTGAGACTTGACCCTGCTTGCTCAAATGCTGACCAGAATACTGCAGAGAAGAAGAATAGAACACAGATCACCAGTACACGCCTGAAATCTTCCTTGCTTGCACCTGAAGCACGAAGGTAGTAGAGAATAATTCCCATAGCAGTGGGGCCTATCAGAAGAACCACTACATTTAATATTTTGGGAAGATTCTCTGTGACAGTGTTTACATAAGAACTCTGTGAGATCGAATACGCCACGGCTGCAAACAACCCAAGCCCTACAAGCAATATAACTGCAAGAACGGCAGGACTGGTAGTAGGCTTCTCAGGCTTATTTCCTACGTGCTTGATAAAGCGAAACATCGAAACATAGAATATTAACCCTATACTCATTCCAACACCTGCTGCACCAAAACCCCAGTGCCAACTGCCAAGTGGATTGTAGCCATTTGAAGAGAGAAAGGTTTTGAATGCACTGCTCTGTGCAAGGTATCCACAAACAAGTGGAGAGATGCCAGCACCAATATTTATACCCATGTAAAATATTGAAAATCCAGCGTCACGCCTTGGATTATTCTCATAAAGACTTCCAACCATAGAGCTGATGTTTGGTTTCAGAAAGCCAGTCCCCAATACTATTAGTATCATCCCTGCATAAAAGAACTCTATCTGTGGCATTGCCATAGAGAAATGGCCAAGTGCAATGATGATCCCTCCTACTAGAACAGCATGTCTTGCACCCAAAATATTGTCAGCAATCCATCCACCAGGCAGAGCCACAATGTAGACAGCTCCAGTGTATAGCCCGTAAATAAAGGCTGCTCTTGGAGTAGAGTATCCCAAACCACCATCTGCCAATGCAGCAGTCATATAGAGCACAAGCAAGGCTCTCATACCATAGTAGCTGAAGCGTTCCCACAATTCTGTAAAGAATAGATTTGCAAGACCTATTGGGTGGCCATAAACCAACGTCTTTGTTGGATCTGCATAGGTTGTTTTTGTTTCAGGCGTAGTTATTGCTTGGCTCATATTTACAAATTCTCCAGAATAAACTTTGTCATAGTTTCGCGTAGGTGCTTAACGCGCAGAGGTTGAGTTACACCGTGCCGGGACTTTGGATAGAGCATCAGCTCAAAACGTTTGCCAGATCTTTGCAGCGCATCAACAAATTGTATTGAGTTCTGTATGTGGACATTGTCATCCATTGTGCCGTGAATGAGCAGAAGTTTTCCGTGCAGGTTGGCTGCAGCTTCTACTACTGAACTTTTTTTGTAGCCTTCAGGGTTATTTTTTGGTATCCCCATATATCGTTCTGTGTAGATGGAGTCGTAGCTGCGCCAGTCTGTCACAGGAGCACCCGAAATTCCTATTTTGAAGAGCTTGCTGTGAGTCAGTGCATAGGCCGTCATATAGCCACCATAACTCCAACCCCAAAGACCTATCCTCTCTGCATCTACATAAGATTGTTGTTTCAACCAGTTGATACCGTCCTCAAGATCGCGAAGCTCCAGTTCACCCAGATTTTTATAGACTGGATGTGCTGAATTAATTCCTTTGTTACTGGCTGAACGGTTGTCACATATCCATATAATGTAACCATTCTGTGCAAGCATCTGATGCCATAGATAATCGCTACCACCCCAACTATCTCTGACTCTTGGTGTACCTGGTCCAGAATATGTGTGAGACATCACAGGATATTTCTTGTTTGGGTCAAAGTTGGGAGGCTTGATCATTACAGCTTCCATCTCAAAGCCATCACGAGTCTTTACTTTTAGAAATTCGGGCTTGCTAAATTGAAACTCTGAAAGAGCTTCTACCCTGTTTTCATCTATATTTCTGACAACTTCTCCACTATTATTTCTAAGCTTTACCTGCCAAGGTGTCATAACATTACTACGACTATTAACAAAGAGTGTGAAGCTTGAATTGAAACTAGCTCTATGGTTGCCTTCTTCTTGGCTCAATCTTGTTAGTGAAGCACCATCAAGCTTGACTTTATAGATATGGTCACTAATTGGACTGTATTGAGAAGCTGAAAAATAGATCCATTTATCATCTGATGTTCCAAAAATTTCTCTAACATCCCAGTTGCCAGAAGTTACAGCTTTGATCTTTTGTCCATCTCTATTGTAATGATAGATGTGCCTCCAACCTGTCTCATCGCTCAACCAGAGAAATGAGCCATCGGCCAACCATTCTGGAAGACCTATTATATCTACCCATTGAGCACTCTTTTCGCGAAATAGTGTTTTAGTCTTGTGTGTAGTAAGGTCAGCTAGATTTAAGTCTAACCAATTTTGTTCGCGATTCTGAACTTCAAAAACTACTTGTTTAGAGTCAGGAGTCCATCCTACACGAACGATCAAAAATTCACTGTTTTTGTAAGCATCAAGCTCAATAGTTTTAGGTGCTGCGTCTGTAATGTTTACTACATGTAAAGATGCTTTAGGGTTTGGATCACCTGGTTTTGGGTAGTTTGTAACTTCGATAGTCTGATCTCGCGGGATCTCATCAACCACTGTAAAAGTTGGGACTCCAGTCTGGTCGAGGCTCAAAAAAGCTATCTCTTTTGAATCTGGACTCCACCAATAGCCAGTTGTCACACCCCTACCATAAACCTCTTCCTCATAGATCCAGTCAAAACGACCGTTGAGAAGACTCTTATTTCCATTGTGGGTAAGTTGACGTTCTTTTCTGTTTTTAATATCAACTACATAAATGTTGTAATTTCTGACAAATGCTATTTGACTACCATCTGGACTGAAAGTTTCGTCGGTCTCTGTGTCAGCAGGACTATCAGTAAGTCTCACAGCTTTCTGGTTAGCAAAATCATAGTAGTAGAGGTCATTTGAATGGTTGATGACTGCCCCTGTTTGACTACTGTTGAAGTTAAAGAATGCTTGTCGGCTAAGTCCAGCAGCTTCTTGGGAAGCTATCCCAACAGCTTCTAAAGCTGTCTTCATC
>JAEUQL010000600.1 GCA_016789295.1 Blastocatellia bacterium
GGACAAGGGAGACGGGCAAGTGGCACCGCCCAAGTCAGCCGTAGTCCACTACGATAGCAATGAGGTCGCTCTCACGGAGCCTCGCAATTTATAGGATAGAAGGTGGCAAGATCATCGAAGCCTGGGCAGAATGGGACAACTTGAATGGTCTTGTACAGCTTGGGCACATTAACAATTTATAGAAAATTCCGGAAATTTACATTCTTAACAAAATCTTTTCCCATTCTTAACCAAACCTTTTTTTTTCTGTTCTATTATCCCCACTGTTAAAAAACATCTCACTCCGCAGGAGGCACAATGAAAAAGACAACATCTTTAATTCTTACAATAGCTTTATCAATCTTCCTTCTAGATGGGTTTAAGGCAAAACTCAACACTATGGTAGTAGGACAGAACGACAGAGCTAGTCAACTACTCAACCAAGCCAGAAATGCTTTAGGTGGCGAAGTAGCACTCAAAAATGTCAAAAGCATAACAATGACTGGAAAGACGCGACGTCTATTGCCAGACATTGAATTAGAAGGGCGTGATCTGACAGGTGAGACTACTTATGCTCTAAGTCTTCCAAACAAGTTTATGATAAGAGAGAAGATCCAAACTCCTGAAGGCCGTGAAATTCCTACAAAAAGAACCTTTGTAGGAGAAAATGAAGAGATAGAGTTAATGGCAAAAGATCCCGAAGCTCAAGGCAAGAAAAAGATCATTATCAAGCAGATAGAGAGAGAAGATATTACAAGCGCAACTGTTTTAGACAAAGAGTCAATACCAGAAGATGGAGAACAGCAGATGGTCTTTATCGATAAAGACGGAAAGAAGACCAAAATTGCAGTTGATGAAGATGTTAAAGTCTTTCATTTTAGCGACAAGCATCCACCAAGACCGCATCACAATTTTGGATTTGACCTCGGAAGGCGTACACTTGGGCTGCTGCTTCAAACACCAGAAAACTTGCCTGTAACCTTCAGTTATGTTGGTGGAGTAGAGACGAAAAACGGTTCAGCAGATCTGATTGACGTATCGGGTAGCAATGGCTTTAAGGCTCAACTCTATCTCGATAGCAGAACACATTTACCTGTAATGCTCACATACAAATCCCTTGAGCCAATCTTTCTCAGAATTAATAAGCAACAAGGAGAAAGCCGTGAAGAACTTCAACAGAAGCTTCGTGAAAAGATACGCAATATAGAAGAAGGAGAACTGAAGACCGTAGAGATTACCTTCTCCGATCACCGATCAGTTGATGGCATAATGCTTCCATTTCACGTAACCAAATCCGTAGAAGGCAAGCTTATAGAAGAGCTGAACGTTGAAAAGTATGAAGTAAATCCAACAAACATTGACGAACTCTTCAAGAATGATGAAGGCATGCGCTTTAAGATCATCAAAAAGAGAGAGTAACGTCTGATGAGACCTCTCTTTATAGTAAAGAGGGGTCTACTCTTTCCCCAAGATCCTTCAAGCTTGATCTCTATTCTCGAAAATAGTATATATGTTCATACACTCTCTCCTAAATTTATTCCTATAATTTAAGAAGGTGCATTTTTGACGAGTTTTAAAAACCAGAAAAATTTTTCCAATTGAGAGATAATCTATCTTCATTCTCTTCTTGCGCAATGAAAAGCGGTTCTCTGTACAGCAACAGCAAGCTGCTAATTTGTTTTTTTTAATCAAGATAAACTTTTACAGGAGATAGAATGCTGATAGAAGAAAACCTCCCACTAATTGAACAGATACTAAGTCAATGGAAACAGAAGATAGGAGAAGATTTTCAAGGATACAGAAACCATATCTACCGTGTCGTTCATTTCTGCTTCTCTTTACAGACTTGTAGCCAAGAAGAAAAAGAGAAGATTATGATAGCCAGTTGCTTTCACGATCTAGGTTTATGGACTGAAGATAGCATTGACTACCTTGCACCATCTATCTTACTGGCAAAAAAGTACTTGAAAGAGAAAGGGCTTGGTAAGTGGGAAAAAGAGATAGAACTGATGATCGATCTCCACCACCAGGTTCGAGAATACAGAGACAACAACCACCCTCTTGTAGAGATATTTCGGAGAGCAGATCTAATAGATGTTTCGTTAGGCATGATCAGATGGAAGCTAGATAAAGAGTACGTGAGAGGTGTCAAAGCCAAATTTCCAAACTCAGGTTTTCATAAGAAGCTTGTAAAACTCACTTTCAGACAGCTCTGCAGAAACCCTCTAAATCTGCTGCCGATGATGAAGTGGTAGCGAAAACTTTTATCAAGCTGCAAAAAAACCTTGGCTACTTTTCTACTTTTGCGGTTTAAAATATTCAAAGCTTCTTGCAAATCAAAAATCTCTTAAGACTTCTTGCAAAAACCTTTGTCTGCAATACGGTTTTTGCAAGAAGTTATTGTGTTTGCCGATTTACAGAAGAGAGATCTTCTTCCAAAATATATTTTTTATAAAATCTTTTTATAACTCCAAACTTTTTACTCCCATGAAACTTAATAAAGACTCTTATTCAAAACTAAAACTGAAAAGGCTCTGTGCAGCTTTTGAAGTAATCGTTTTTATAACACCTATTCTCTGGATGGTCTGGGCTGTTCCTTCATTATCAAAAGGATTTTATCCTTATGCACCACTTACACTCCTAACATTTATCTTTGCACTCCCTATAATGTCACATCTGCACCACCAAGAAAACTACCAAGACCTCGGCTTTGGACTCTTCAATATCAAGCAAGGTTTTTCCGAGCT
>JAEUQL010000601.1 GCA_016789295.1 Blastocatellia bacterium
CTATAGCTTCGAAGTTTTCACTCACTGAAGGGCCAGGATAGTAATGCTGATATTCCACAGGCAAGAGGAGGGAAGTTTCGGTGGTAGCTATCAGATCATAGTTTCTACTTTGATCTATCTCTTCATATTCAATAACTCTAACTTTTGATTCTAGATCATTTAAGATAGTGTTAGCTGTTGCTATTTGAAATGCTTCGGAATTTTTAGCTACTGTGTCGATATTTTTCCAATTTGCAGAATTTGTTATAGCTGTGAAAGCAACGTCTGAGCCAAGACAAAGTAGCGAATTCCCTGAAAATTTCATAATTTCCTGAGCAATTCTATAGTCTTCTACTTTCACACTTGCTGTGATCTCTGCTGAAGATTGAATGAAGTAGAAACCAAGCCACACACCAATATGGTACCCATTTGTTTGCACACCGTCTTGAGACAGTTTCAGTAAGCCGAGATCGGCCAGATCTTGTTGCAAAGGCAGGTTCAAAAGTTCTGCGGCAGCATCTTTAAAGAGCTTTTGACCATTTCTAAAAAGTGCAAAAGTATTGCTCTGTATTGCTAGGTGAAAGAGTTGATTGGTAACAGTTTTGTCTGTAGGAAAAGTTGTTGGATCATAGAAATACCCTAAATCCGTAAGTCGTTGGTAGACCCAGTCATATCGGACATTGGTCAAGAAATTTTTTAACAATTTTAGACTGTTATTTAGACTGTCCTGAAGTTTTATCACACTGGCCTCTGTTGAAAAATATTTAGCTTGCCATTTCTGTCTGTTTAAGATTTTGCAAAAGATGATACTACTTGATCCAGAACTATTTTCAAATCCCGATTATCTTGCAGTAGAGTTTCAGCAAGCATTGGATTTTGAGCGTTGCATGGTGGAGTGGGAAAGGCTTGGTTCAAGTTGTTTTGGAACTACAGCAGAATGAAGTTGCAATAAAAGCAGGTTAGTTCTTCCGTAGATCCATTGTAAAGAGTTAAAATAGCAGAAAGATTCATTAGATTTTATCACTCTTCGGCAGAAGACCTCGGCCAAAGGCTTTATCTTGGCTGAAAGTATCAGTGATGTAAGTTTGGGAATGTTGTTTGAAATGCTCGATTATAAAGCGGAGGAAGGTGGCAAAAGTGGCATTGGACATTGCTGCATACAAGAACAAAACTGCAGCCAATGTAGTGAGAAAATACCCAAACCACCATCTGTACGTTGGCATAAATGCCCCTATTGTGGATTAGAGATGAGCCGAGATGAGAATCGAAATATTCTGGCAAGAGGAATCGATCTCTTGCAGACGTATTCTGCGCCTGGAGGCTTGGCATTGCCTGGGCAAAGGCGAACCTTCTCAACAGAGAGTTCCTTTCCATATCAGGCGTGTTGTTTGAGTGTCTTTCTAAGCAGTCCCCGTTTTTCAAAACGGGGGAGGATGTAAATGGTCAATCTCAGACTGACTTAGATGAGAGGGTGAGGTTGACTTGGGTCTACTATATAACAATCTAGGTAAAAACTGTGGAGGTATTTTAATGGGCAAAAAGGCAAGGAACACCACCCTGCTAACGCTTGCAATATTTGTTGCGCTCTTTTTCACCAACTTTATGGCAGCGAAGGCTGCTGGGTTGACACCAGAGACTACCAAAGTAGCAGAGAAAGCTAATCAGCCAGCAACTTCTGCACTACCAAAAGGTGTGGAAAAAGTAACAAGTGTAGAAGGAATAAATGAGTACAAACTAGAAAATGGATTGAGAGTGTTATTGATACCAGATCAATCTAAGCAGACAATAACAGTGAATATAACCTATCTAGTAGGTTCGAGGCATGAGGGCTATGGAGAGACAGGAATGGCACACCTGCTTGAGCATATGGTCTTCAAAGGAACGCCAAAGCATCCAAATATCCCACAGGAATTGACTGAGCACGGCACGCGGCCAAATGGAACTACTTGGGTGGATAGAACAAATTACTTTGAGACGTTTCAAGCAACAGAAGAGAACTTAGATTGGGCGTTGGACTTAGAAGCTGACCGGATGGTGAACTCTTTCATTGCCAAAAAAGATCTAGACAGCGAAATGACTGTTGTACGAAACGAATTTGAGTCAGGTGAGAACGATCCACAAGGAGTTCTGCTTGAAAGAACTATCTCAACAGCTTTTCTATGGCACAACTATGGAAATTCGACCATAGGAGCAAGGGCAGACATAGAAAATGTACCGATAGAGAGACTACAAGCTTTCTATAAGAAGTACTATCAACCAGACAATGCAGTACTGATAGTTGCAGGCAAGTTCGACGAAGCAAAGACACTAGAGAAGATTCACAAATATTTTGCCCCAATACCCAAACCAGATAGACAGTTGATTCACACATACACACTCGATCCAGTGCAGGATGGCGAGAGATTTGTAACTCTCAGAAGAGTAGGAGACATACAGGCACTCTGCGCAGTCTATCACATACCAGCAACAAGTCATCCAGACTATCCAGCAGTAGAACTTCTGACAAGGATTTTGGGAGATGACACAACTGGAAGACTCAAGAAAGCCCTAGTTGACACAAAGAAGGCTACAAGCGTCAGTGGTTTCAGCTTCAGGTGGAGAGAACCTAGCGTAGCTATCTTTGCTGCTGAACTCAAGAAAGAAGATTCTTTAGAAGAAGCACGGGAATTGTTGCAGAAAGTGATAGAGGGTATAGCATCTCAGCCAGTAACAAAAGAGGAAGTAGATCGTGCTCGTGCAGAGA
>JAEUQL010000602.1 GCA_016789295.1 Blastocatellia bacterium
TGTTTTGCCTATATTTTACAATGGAAGTTTTCAGATTTTGAGCTAAGAAGTTAGCTTTGCCAGCCTTGCTTGCCTATCATTTTGACAAAAACTACACCTCCATGCTGCTCTGTCTCTATGCCGCGTTCAGTCTTTCTGATACAGAGAAGGCGTTGATTCTGCTCTGTTCCTACTGGTAGGACAAGTCTGCCACCAACTGCTAATTGGTCGATGAGTGGTTGTGGGACTTCTGGAGCCGCAGCCGCAGCCAAAATTCCTTGATAAGGGGCGTGTTCTGGCCATCCCAATGTACCATCTGCGCACCGCAAAATGACATTATCAATGCCAAACTGCCTGATTCTTGCTTTCGCAAGTTTGGCCAGCTCTTCTATACGTTCTATGGAAAAGACTAGTCCAGCCACTTGCGAAAGTACACAGGTCTGATAAGCCGATCCGGCTCCAATCTCTAACACTTTATCACGCTTTGTTACACCCAGCAGCTCTGTCATTTTAGCCACCATGTAGGGTTGGGAGATAGTCTGACCACCTGGAATGGGTAGTGGATGGTCTCCATAAGCTTTGGCTTGGAGTGCTCCTTCAACAAAGCTGTGGCGAGGAATCGCAGCCATAGCTTTTAATACACGTTCGTCTTTTATTCCTTTTGAACGCAGTGACTCAATCATGCGATTGCGTGCGCGAAAGTAAGGATCTTGAGCCTGGTTGATTTCAAAACTCATGCTTATTCTCTAACATATATTACTTAAAAGTCTACAGAATCGGCTGCAAGCCAGTTACTATCCCAAGACTGCAGAGCACTGAGATGACTGTTGTTGGTCATATCATTTTTAAGTGGAGTAATAGAAGCGTATCCACGTCTTACAGCGTCAATATCAGTTCCTTTTTCTTGTTCCCAGTGTGTATAATCACCACCTATCCAATAATAGCTTCTTTTACGAGGATCTTTAGTCTCTATTAGATTGGTTCTGGCTATTTTAGTACCTTGTCTGGTAACAACAACTCCTTTAATTGGTGAACGTGGTAAGTTGACGTTGAGGAAAGTTCCTTTTGGAAGACCTTCAGAAAGGACTTTTTCAGCTACCAGCCTAGCAAGTTTGGCTGCTTCTGTGAAGTCATAGCTATTACGCCCAGCTAAAGAGACTGCGATAGCTGGAATTTTGTACATAGTTGCTTCGACAGCACCTGCTACCGTTCCAGAGTAATGAACATCATCGCCAAGATTTGCACCTTTATTTATTCCAGAAACCACTAGGTCAGGAGGACTGTCTTTCATTACAAGATTGATAGCAAGAACTACACAGTCTGTAGGTGTACCTTCAACGCTATATCTGTTAGGTGCTACTTCATCAATCTTTAGTGGACGATTTAAGGTAATGGAGTGAGATACGGCTGTCATATCGCTAGAAGGTGCTACAACAACAACATTACCAATTGTTTGTAAGCTCTCTGCAAGAGCTTTTATGCCTTCTGAGTCTATGCCATCGTCATTTGTAACAAGAATTCTTTTCATAACAAATCAAAAGAGGTGTAAAGTGTTGCTCACACCCGACACCTCTTCAAAAACTGAAGTTTTCGACTTTTGAGTATATCGGGACGACTGGATTTGAACCAGCGACCTCACGCACCCCAAGCGTGCGCGCTACCAGGCTGCGCCACGTCCCGAAAATTATTTGCCGATTATCTCATCGGCAGAAAGTAAAGTCAACAAACCGCGCAACTCCTCTTTGATCTTCCTAACCAGCAGCCGTTGCTCATCTGATAATGGAAGGCGTTTAGTGTTAGCTGTGAAAGTATTCAAAGTTGTGTTACTAGCAGATGTAGCACTACTTGGAGTCACAAGAGAGAGAGGTAATTCTGTAACCTGTTGTGGGACTTGTGTGTGGACATTACTGCGCTGCTCACGTACCTCCTGAGCCATTTCTGGGGTTACCACTTTCAGTTTTGCCCCTGTTCTGGACTCGGTAGCAAGTTTTTTCTTGGCACCAGCAATTGTAAAACCTTCTTCATAGAGAAGTTGCTTAATGCGCATCACCATCTCTACATCCTTGCGTCGGTAGGTTCTTTGGCCTGCACGGTTCTTCTGTGGAGCAAGCATCGGAAACTCCGATTCCCAATAGCGAAGAACGTGGGGTTGAACTTCTATTAGCTCACAGACCTCACCTATCTTGAAGAATAGCTTATCGGGGATGACTTTTGCTGGATGCATAAAACTCCAGAACTACTCCATAGAATTTTTACTGAGTTTGTGAAGAGAGACTTTTCTGTTTAAGATAAAGAATGGCAATATGTTATGCTTTTAATCGCTCAGTGTCAACCTTGAAGTTGCTTTTACAGAAAGAGGATAACTTGAAGAATAGTTGTGACTTTTGTCGGTTTTTATGGCTAAATATGGCTCAAAATCAGGAGTGGAGCGTTTAGAGATGGCACGCAAAAGAATTCTAATCGTTGATGACGAGAGGCGGCAAAGAGAGATTCTTGAGCTGATACTTAGTGAAGAAAACTATTATGTGCGTACTGCAGTCAGCGCGGAACAGGCTCTGAAAATGGTACGCCAAGAACGTTTTGACCTGGTACTTACGGATCTGAAAATGAGCGGTATGGATGGAATAGAGCTTCTATCACAGCTAGTTCATTATGATTCTTCCATTATAGTTATATTGATGACAGCACATGGATCTATAGATTCAGCGAAAGAGGCTATAAAACTTGGTGCTTA
>JAEUQL010000603.1 GCA_016789295.1 Blastocatellia bacterium
CAAGGTCATTGACTGGTTTGAAAGTCTCTGTAAACTCCACATCATAACGAACACCGTAGTTTAGTGTCAAGTTGGGTTTAATTCTCCAGCTATCTTGTGCAAAGACCCCTAGAGAAGGGTTATTAAAGTTGCTGTTTGGATTACCGAATGATTGAACATAGGATTCTGGGAATCCAAGACCATAAGACTGTACTGGTGAAAATGGTGGTGCGTTGGCTGGAAACCGCAGTGAAGCAAGTAGAGGGCTATTTGCCAGGAGATTAGCAAACGAATAGATACCACCAAAGTTTACCTCAAAGGAAGCATCGGTCTGTACAAAGTTGTAATCTACTCCAAATTTGAAAGTATGCTTGGACTTTGAGACTGTTATGTTGTCAGTAAACTGGGTTCTTTTCTCAGTTCTAAAAACTGGAGAGAAAGGCTCACGACCAAAAGATGCAAAACCGACTACTTCTACACCAACATCTAACCCATTGGGTCCATAGTTTAAGCCACGTCTTGCAAACTGGAACCTTGCTTCGTTTATGATATCGGTTCCTATCGTAGTTACATTTTGTGCAACCAAAGCAAAGTCTCTTGAACCAGTAAAGCCAGTTCTGGAGAAAGCGTTTATGCCTGTTGGTTGGTTTTGACCGTTTGATGGACTACCACCAACTGTTGCCGACTGGAAACTCAGTCTAGCAAAGAAGTTGTTTGCATTGTTAAATCTATGGTCAAAACGTATGGAAGGAGCATGGGTCTTTTCGAACTGGTTGTAATTTCCGATCAGTGAGTTTAGTGGTGCAAAGGCTTGTGGTAGAGGCACCATTGTAGCCGGAAATATTGGTAGTCCAGAGGTTGTTCTTCCTGTCAATGCAACGCTGGCTCCTTCACGAGCAAGGCCAAAATAGGTTGCTCGTATCTGTATCGGAACGGAATTGTCTTGAAAGAATGCTGCTTGAGCAGGTGTCAAAAGTGCTGGAGCTGGACCAAGTACTGGAGCCAAAGGGCCAGGTGAGACAGGGATCAGGCCAAAACTTGTACGCCCAATCTGATTAAAACCAGTCTCATTTCTTGAAGTTGCTTCATAGGCGAAGAAGAAGAAAGTTTTATCTTTCTTTATAGGGCCGCCAAGCGTCAGACCACCTTGAAATCTTGTTGATGGATAGTCATCTACACCAGCAAAAGCATTGTTGGCAGATATTGCTTGGTCACGCAAGAAACCGAAGACATTACCGTGAATGTCGTTTGTTCCACGTTTGCTAACGATGTTGATAACAGCAGAAGAAGCACGCCCAAACTCTGCAGCGTAGCTGTTTGTCTGTATCTGAAACTCTTGTACTGCTTCTTGAGATACAGTCGAACGTACACCATTTGTGGCAGCATCAGTTGCATCTGCACCATCTATCGATACATTGTTGGCACGAGATCTTTGACCACCAAAGTTTAGACCAGACGTTGGTGCAGGGCCAAGTACTGGTTGGTTATCACGAGTCGCAGTAGATGTTAAAAGTGTGAAGTTAACATAACTGCGTCCATTGATGGGTAAATTGTTTATTGCTGTTTGATTGATAGTTTCAGCTACAGAAGTACGTGAAGTCTCTATAACTTGTGTGCCAGTTACTGTAACTACTTCTTCTGTTATACTACCAACCTTCATAGCGACATCAAGTGTTGCTACTTGACCAACAGTTAACTTAATGTCTTGGCTGACAAATTTAGAAAAACCTTCACTCTCAGCAGACACTTCATAAACACCAGACGGGATGGCCAGAAACTTGTAGCTGCCATCTTCGCCAGACGTTGTCTCCCTAATGTAACCAGTGCGAGGGTCTCGAAGCGTTACTTTAATTCCTGGTAGAACAGCTCCGTTCTCATCAGTTACTTTTCCAAGTAGGTCTGCTGCATTCACTTGTGACTGAGCAAAGGTTAGCCCTGTAGCTCCCAG
This sequence comes from Blastocatellia bacterium, assembly GCA_016789295.1. Lineage (GTDB taxonomy): Bacteria > Acidobacteriota > Blastocatellia > Chloracidobacteriales > JADJPF01 > JAEUQL01. The sequence continues at coordinate 1,928 of JAEUQL010000603.1, forward strand.
GCAACATATCATCCCGACAGCGACATAGAAAAACCATTTCAGATATTTCCTGTGCATGCACTGCTCCCTTCAGTTTTCTCAGAAACATATTTTTGATTGGCTTGATTGCGCGTTAGGTTATAAAAATTTTTTCAAATTCTGATATACCTGAAAGCGCGGTGTGTACTCATATTTGATAAACTAGGTGCAGAAATAGACTACACTGCTCCTATTCGTGACAGAAAAGCTACAAAATCAGTTTTTTCAGACTGCTAAATAGATTATGAGTGCCATAAATATAAGGTGCTTACTGTAGGTGCGCAAGAAAAAATCGATGTGGAGTCAAGAAAAAGCGTGATCAGCAAGGCGGTCAAAGGATTCATTAGGCAGAAGAAGAACTCTCCTGCCCAAACTTCGGCTACTTTCTTCGTGCATATTTCTTGTTGAAACGTTCTACTCTTCCAGCCGTATCGACCAGTTTCTTTTGGCCAGTAAAGAAAGAGTGCGATGCGCTCGATATTTCAAGCCTTATGAGTGGATACTCTTTTCCGTCTTCCCAAACTATCTTCTTATCGCTCTTCATAGTTGATCGGGTGAGAAATGCAAAGCCTGCTGTAGCATCTTCAAAGACTACTGGGTGGTAGTCTGGATGTATACCTTTTTTCATTTGTTACTCCTTTGCTTTAATTTTTCAGAACTAAACATAATAGGCTAGGCTCTGAAAGAAAGGAGAGCAAGATTAAATGAGTGGATTTAAAATCCAGGTAGAAAGCTCTCAATGGTCGTTGATCTGTGGATGT
>JAEUQL010000604.1 GCA_016789295.1 Blastocatellia bacterium
AGCCAAATCGCGGTGTTGATGGATCGCTCTCATTTCTGAGCAAGATACTGGGTTTAATCAGTTTAATTCGTAACAGTGGAAGTGCAGAGAAGATCAGAGAGACTAGCAAGCCGATACCAAGCCCTTGAATTATGGCTGAAGTTCTGAGGTTGTAGCTTGTGGTTGGAGGGAGGTTGTCAGCAAAGTACAGTTTTACAAAGAACATGATAATGGCAGCAAGGAGCAGACCAAACAGACTACCCGCAAGTCCAAGCGAGAGAACCTGTGTAAGGTAGACAGTAATTATCTTGTTGCCTTTGCCACCAATACATTTGAGTACAGCTATAGTCTTCTTCTTCTGTTCAATAAAAACCCTTGTGACGTTTGAAACTCCAATGCCACCAAGTACTAGAATGATGAAGCCTGTAAGAGAGAGAAAGTTTTCGGCACGTGTAAACTGCTCGTTTAGGCTCTCTTGAGAGTCTTTATAAGAGCGTATGGTGACATAGTTGCCTTTAATTTCGTTCTGGAGCCTTTGCATCACCGATTCCATCTCGCCTTCTCTGGTTCGCAAGTAGATCTTGCGCCTGGCTCGATTACCAAAACCTGTCAACCCTGTTCCTGTCACAGAGCTTCTGTCTATGAAGACCCTTGGGCCAAGCCGGAAGTTTCCTCCACCACCAGGCTCTTGCTCAAATGCAGCTCTTATCTCAAAGACTGCTTCACCAAGCCGCACCTTATCACCTATTTTCAAGTCAAGCTTATCCAAAAGCGTTTGAGAGACTACAGCTCCATTATCAGAAAGGAGTTGGTAACTGAAGTTGCCACCATCAACCAACTTAAAATCGCCAACTAATGGAAAAGGTGGCTCAATGCCTTTTAGTTCAATGGTTGACGCACCATCTTTCTTTACTGGACGTAGCATTGTTGAAGCTTCTATGGTCTCACACTTGGCTTCAACAACAGGAGAGTTTGCAATAGCTTCTATCTTTGTACGGATCTCTTCTTTCCATGGACGTTCAGAATCTATCTGAATGTCGGCTGTTAAGACTTGTCTAGCTTCTCCTGTAACTGCTTGACCAATGTTGTTTATTGCTGAACGTAGTGCGACTATTGAAGCAACTCCAATACTGATGCAGAGAAAGAAGAAGAGCATCCTTTTCCAAGATGAACGCAGTTCGCGTAGAGACATTTGAAGAATGAAGTTCACTTTGAAGCCTCCACCGAATCTGAGACCTTGTTTTGAGTACCGGCCTGGTCTGCAACAACTTGCCCATCTCTCAAAAAAACTTGCCTGTCTGCTAGTGCAGCAAGCTCTCGGTCATGGGTAACTAAAATAAGTGTTGTCTTGTGCTTACGATTAAGCTCTACCATCAGATCAAACACGTGGTGTCCATTACGAGAGTCTAGGTTGCCAGTGGGTTCATCGGCTAGCAGAATAGAAGGCTGATTTGCAAAAGCCCTCGCAACAGCTACTCGCTGCTGCTCTCCACCAGAAAGTTGTGATGGGTAGTGGTGCGCTCGTGCGCTAAGGTCTACTTCTTCGAGAAGCTCCTTTGCTCTCGCCATAGGATTGGCTATGCCAGCAATCTCCATGGGAACAAGAATGTTCTCTATGGCAGTAAGCGATGGTATAAGATGAAACGACTGGAAGACAAAACCGAGCTTTGTGCTTCTAAGTTCGGAAAGTGCATCTTCCGTCATTTCCGTAACCGACATTCCATCGATTACAATCTTTCCTGAAGTCGGTAGGTCAAGCCCAGCTATCAGCCCTAACAAGGTAGACTTCCCGCTACCAGATGGTCCAGATATAGAAATAAACTGCCCATCTGGAATTGAGAACGAGACAGAATCGAGAATAGTCAACTGCTCTGTCCCTGACGAAACTACTTTTGTAACTGAGGTTAGTTCTATCATGAAGCTCTCTATATTTGGCCTTTTACTAATATCTACTCTTTCTATTTTTGGATTAACAGCTTGCAGTAGTACTGAAAATACAGCTAACCAGCCAGCAGTCAGTACAGCAACACCGCCTCATCCAAAAAGTCTCTCTTCGGAGAAGAGTTTACCGAAGATCGTAGCCTTTGGCGACAGCTTGACGGCTGGGTATGGTCTTTCGACAAAGGATAGTTATCCATCACTACTTCAAGAAAAGCTGAAGAAGGATGGGTTTGAATATGAAGTAGTAAATGCAGGGGTCTCCGGAGATACGACAGCCGGAGGAGTCAGAAGGATAGATTGGGCACTCGAAGGAGATGTAAGGGCGGTCATTTTGGAGTTAGGAGCAAACGACTTAATGCGTGGCCAACCTATAAAAGAGATGAAGAAGAATCTAGCCGAGATAATCGAGAAGGCTCAAGCCAAGAAAGCAGCAGTAATACTTGCTGCTATAGAAGTTCCCAAAGATGTAAGCAAAGAGCTAAATAGTGCAGTTACTTCTGTCTATCAAGAGTTGAGTAAAGAGTACAATGTCACTCTCATTCCTTCATTTTTAGACAGAGTTGCTGGAATTGAATCACTCAATCAGAATGATGGAATACACCCAAATATTGAAGGAACAAAGATAGTGACTGAAAATGTCTATAAATATGTAAAACCTATTCTAGAGAAAGAAGAGAAAAAATAGCTACCGAATAATTACAAATGCAGGTCTTGAGTTGAACCCAGCGTTTTTCAATTCAAGACTTTTTAACCTAATTTACTAAGTACAGGACAAAAAAATGT
>JAEUQL010000605.1 GCA_016789295.1 Blastocatellia bacterium
ATTTCTAATCTCAAACGTCTTCTCTGAATTTCTTATACAATCGGCTATTGCTTCATTTACTCTCATTATCTCAACAGCAGGAACTCTTCCTCCATTTTTGCTACAAGGTAAGAGCCTGAGACTTATTATGGCAACAAGGTTTGAGGCTAACCTTTCTCTAATAGACTGCCTCTCGTCATTAGGATAGAAACCCAACACACGTCCTATGGTCTTTTCAGCATCGGTTGTATGAACTGCACTCAGTACAAGGTGTCCTGTTTCTGCCCCCATTAGTGCCGCATCAAATGTGCTCACATCCCTTATCTCACCGACCATTATTACATCAGGGCTTTGGCGTAGTGCCTGTCTGATAGCTGTCTGGTAATCTGGCACATCATCACCTATCTCTCGTTGTGTTACAAGACTACGTGAACGACCATAAGTAAATTCTATAGGATCTTCTATAGTGATTATATGGGCTTTTCGGGTACAGTTTATCTGCTCGATTATCGCAGAAATTGTGGTAGATTTTCCCTGGCCAGTAGCTCCTGTTACTAGTACTAAACCCCTTTTTAGATCTGCTACAGAAGCTATCTCTGCAGGAAGATTAAGATCAGCAAAAGAGCGAACCTCTATTGGAATAACCCTCATTACGATGCGAAATGCACCTCGTTGCTTAAAAACACTTGCTCGAAACCGGCCAACACCTTCAACTTCATAAGCTACTTCGGCAGCAGTAAATTCGTCTGGATTCTCGCCCTTCTGCAGAAGTAGTCTGGTAAGTAGCTGAGTGTCACGCGCTTCAAGTGGGTTGGATTTTACATCCATTAACGTACCGCTGTAGCGAAACAGTGGAGGCTCATCTACTGCAAAGATGATATCTGACACACCATCTTCCACCGCCATCCTTAGTAACTCGTCCAATTTAGTCTTATTCATAAAAACTGAGCCTTTGGAAGATTTCCAACCACACCAAACATAAATTTTGTAGAGATTAGGTCTAGACTTTCTGTTGAGTTTATGAGACTACAGCGACCTAAGAGACGCTCATTATAGCACGCTAAAAGCAAGAATCGATTAGTGGAATTCACAAAAACCGTCCTGTTCTGTTAACCTCTCTAAAATCTTCTATCTTCTTGATATCTAGTGGAGTCTATGGTGAAAGTCGATCAAAAAAGATTTGAAAAAACTCTAGAAGCATTCTTAAAAGAAACCGAACAGAAAACAGAGCCAAACATTGCTTTGCGTGCTTTGGTGCTACATATGCTCGAAGGTTACATACCTGAAACATTTCGTAAACTCAATCTTCCTAGTAAATTGAGACAATCTCTTAAATATCTCAAAGAAATACCAATTAGAATAGAGCCTGGTCTCGATCTTAGTATTGCAATGGCACGAGTTGATAGAGTATTTATTGAAACTTTGCGTGAAATCAAAACAGATAAGTTCAACCTTGATGCCCTTCAAGAGTATATAGACTCAATCAGCTTCGTTCGTGGAGGGGCTTATGCTTGGCTTATGGCTCAGGAATCTATCAGAGCAGGTCATCAGATCGACACAGAATTCTTCCTCGAAGAGATACTGATCAATGATTCACCTCTTGACTATATCTACTACCTCACTCATCTCTTCTTATTCGAGACTGATTATCTGCAGAAACCCCTCTCCAAGCCAGACTCTTGGGAACCACAACTGCTGCAACTACGAATGTCAATAGAAGATATAGTAAAAAACCGTGCAGCAGATGTTGCAGCAGAGGTTGCTATATGCTTTCAACTCGTAGGCAAGCACTACACCGTCCACCACACTAGACTGGTAGAAACAATTATCACCCAACAAAGAGAAGACGGAACCGTCTTAGATCCTTTTATGGAACAAGACATTGCACACACAACTAGTGCAGCATTAGTCGCATTTGCTGGAATAATGAAATGTCAGAACATATTCAAATAACTACTTTTATTTAACTAGCTAGATTAGTTACAATATTTTCTGGTATGCAATACCAACAACCGTATCGGTAATGATACTTTTATTGTTGTATTCGTGCAGATAATCTTATTCACATTTGTGTAATCACTGCATGACTGAAACCATGATTGGGTTTACTTTTAAACTTGTTGATTGCTATCGTGTCAACAGACAAGTATATCTAGGAGATAGTTAGGAGATAGTAATGAAGTACATTATTATTTTGTTGCTTGTTTTCACTGTAGGATGCTCTACAAACAACAGTGATAAGGTCGATGAAGTTTCTGTCGAAACTTCTGTAAACACCTCTACTGCCAAAGAATCACCTGCCAAAGAGGCAACAGATATCAAAAATCTACTAGCAGGAAGGTGGCTAAAGGAAGGAGCCAGTGAATGTTTATGTGGAGAATGCCTCGAAATAGATCTAAACAAAGATATAGAAGATTTCTGTGTCGAGTCGAATCAGATAGTTGTTAGCTCTTACTATCAGCTCGACGAAAAGAATCAGAAGCTATACCTCTACTTTAAAGAACCTACCGATCTAGGATCAGGCGGTGCACGTCTAGCTTGGGACAGCTTTGATCGCAAAAGTCCTCTTGCAGTAATAGATATAAGCGGAGTACAAAATAAGATATTGAAAGTTGACTGGAAAGGTTTTAAGGAAACAAAAGACAGAAATAAGTCTTATCCTTTCGGCAGTAACTACCAAGGTTCCTATCAGAAAATAGAAAAGTAA
>JAEUQL010000606.1 GCA_016789295.1 Blastocatellia bacterium
GGTCGGTAGACTAAGAACAATCATTGGTGACGAGCTTTCAGATGCTCTGATAAATAGCTCACAGAAGGATGAAACAGAGATATTTGCACAACGCGAACGTGTGGCAAAACTCAAAGAGATTTTGAATCAACACAAAAACTCAGACCAGCAGCTAATTGTTAAAGACCTACTTTCACTAGCAGATATGCTTGTCAGAAAAAGTGTCTGGATAGTTGGTGGTGATGGGTGGGCATATGACATCGGTTATGGTGGACTTGATCACGTCCTTGCAAGCGGTAGAAATGTCAACCTTCTTGTGCTCGATACAGAAGTCTATTCAAATACAGGTGGACAGGCTTCCAAGTCTACTCCTACTGGAGCTGTTGCAAAGTTTGCAGCCGGTGGAAAACCAACAGGCAAGAAAGATCTAGGCATGATGGCTGTCAGTTATGGCAACGTCTATGTTGCACAGATTGCTATGGGTGCAAATGATTCTCACACACTCAAAGCTTTCTTGGAGGCTGAACAACACAATGGCCCGTCACTTATTATCGCTTACAGCCATTGCATAGCACACGGCATTGATATGGCTAAAGGCATGAATCAGCAGAAGTTGGCAGTCGAGACAGCTTACTGGCCACTCTATCGCTACAATCCAATCCTTAAAGAGCAGGGCAAAAATCCTTTTCAACTCGACTCCAAAGCTCCAAAACTGCCTCTAAAAGACTACTGCTATAACGAAACTCGTTACTACATGCTTGTACAAAGCAATCCTGAAGCAGCTAAAGCTTTAATGGAGCAGGCTCAAAAAGAGGTTTTGGAAAGATGGAAAAAGTATGAACATTTGGCCAAAGCAGAGACTGAAGGAGGAAAATAGATGGACACCAGAACTGATTATATGGGATTAGAGTTAAAACACCCTGTTGTTCCTTCAGCATCACCACTTTCAAGAAGTCTAGACAGCATCAAGCGTCTAGAAGATGCAGAAGCACCGGCTGTTGTTATGTATTCACTCTTTGAAGAGCAGATCACACACGAAAGTCATCAGCTTGATCACTTCTTGAGTTATGGTGCAGAAAGTTATAACGAGGCTACAACATATTTCCCTGACCTGAGCAACTACAATATAGGGCCTGACGAATATGTCAACTTAATAGCAAAAGCCCGTCAGGCTGTAGATATTCCGATAATTGGTAGCTTAAACGGAGCATCAGTGGGTGGTTGGATCGACTATGCAAAGAAAATAGAGCAAGCAGGCGCACACGCCCTGGAACTCAATGTCTACCACATTCCAACCAATATGCACATCTCCAGTATTCAGGTAGAGCAGATCTATCTCGATATTTTGGAGGCTGTTAAGAGTAATGTTTCGATTCCCGTAGCAATGAAGCTGAGTCCATTCTTTAGTGCTACTGCAAATATGGCTCGTATGCTGTGTGAAAAGCGTGTAGATGCCTTAGTGCTCTTTAATCGTTTCTACCAGCCCGATTTTGACCTTGAAAATCTAGAAGTTGTTCCACATCTGGTGTTGAGCGATTCAAACGAACTGCGTCTTCCTCTGAGGTGGGTGGCAATTCTTTATGGAAGAATACCTGCAGATCTTGCAATTACAAGTGGTGTTCATACATATGAAGATGTCTTAAAAGGAATGATGGCAGGGGCAAAGGTAACAATGATGGCTTCTGAACTACTTCATCACGGCTTGCACCGGATAAAAGAGATAGTTGCTGATATGGTCAAGTGGATGGAAGAGCGTGAATATGAATCTGTCAGACAGATGCAAGGCAGTATGAGTCAGATGAATGTTGCTCAACCAGCCGCTTTCGAACGTGCCAACTATATGAAAACTCTTCAGTCTTGGAAACACGACCCAACAGGCATTCTGATTTAGCGAGTGCTTAGCCATAATTCATACATGACCAGAGAAGCGGAAATAGTACCCCCAAATCCGCTTCTTTGCTGCTTCTTGCCTAAGATAGGTGAGTTCACAGAGTTTGTCTCAACTGCATCACTTCCCCTTTTTTCTTATCTCGAACTCACGCTATATAGTCTTTTTTTACTGCTACAACCCAAGAGAAATACTGCTCTGGTAGTTTATATAAGCCCAGCATTTTTTCTAAATTCTGCAACTATAGAAAAAATTTTTGATCCATAAATTGGATTTAGCGTGTACTTGTCTAAAAGCTTATAGGTACCTGAAGCGTTTACCATTTTATTCGCATTACTCATAACTGTATTACTACACTGTAGTAGTACAGGCTATAGGTTTTATATTGCGAAGATTATGGGTACAAGTTCAAATAAGGTAGACACATATGAAAAAAAAGCTTGCAAAAAGTCTTTCAGTATTAATTTTTCTACTAGTATCAATGCTAGCCTTCTGGGTACCTCAACCAAGTGCAGTAACAACAAGTAAAACAATGCCTGGTAAGATGGTACTGGACGACCCAGACAGACAAGTTACTAAGTTTGCAGGTAATCAGGGTAAAGTTCGTTTTGACCATCAGCAGCACGTAGATGCTAAGCCAGTCAGTGGACAAGGAGCAAAGGAGTCTTGTGTAACGTGCCACCACACAAATTCAAAAACACTTACAGAAGCTGTTAAGGAAGAGGTTCTTAAATGCACCGAGTGCCATAAAGATAAAGAAGCAACCAACGAGATTGATGGAACTAATGAAGACAAAAAATTCAAAGATCTGAAATCTGC
>JAEUQL010000607.1 GCA_016789295.1 Blastocatellia bacterium
GTAAAAAGGGATCGTGGGTCACCTTGTAGTGCCGAAACAGTAGGGGTGTTCGAGCGTAGATAGCCAAATTGTGAGCCAAAAGAGAAGTCAAAGAGACCTTTTGCTGCCAGCAGAGATGCTTCTTTGCTTCTTATGTTATTTTTCTCCATTTGAATATCAAGATTATGCTCTAAAACCCTCCCAATGGCATCTTGTAAAGAAAGGAAGAGAGTTTTGCCAGGTGTAATTCCAGCACGTATTTTTGGAGTGTATACTTTCAGTTCTGGTATTCTCACTGTACCTGTTTCGCTAGAAACGGCCTGAGTTTGGGAGAAAACTTCTGCTCTAAATAGTAGAAGAGAGAATAGCAAAACAAAAAAACAGTTTCCTATCTTCGTATATACTCTATTTTGCAAAAACATAAACTATCCTCTATCAACCTGTTTACTGATCTCCATCTAGAACACCATTACTGTCGCGATCAATTCCCATACGACGCCCCGCACCAACTGGTACTCCAGTGAAAGTCAGCTCACTCTTCTGTTCTACACTTTCTACTAAAGCTCTCCAAGAGATCCGTGCTTCACTTGCTCGGTCTGTCCTGAACATTCCATTACCAACATAAGAAAAGCCTCGCCTTTGACCAGCAAATATACCTTTCACTATCAGATCACAGTTGTTCTTATCGGCCTGTTCCATCAGTAGCCTTAAGCGATTAGTTACAGATGTAGATGTTTTATTTGATGTATTGACAGTAACTTGTAGTCCTACTGTTGGAGCTATGCCTGTATCTAATGTAAGAACATAAGCTTCTACGTCTTTCATATCCTGCATGCTTGCAAAGCTGAAATTGCGAGGGTTATCCAAATGGGCAATAACATCTTGTCTATAACCATCATTGATATAACCAAACCCAGAAATTCTCTTACCATTAGGTAAAAGAGCTGTTTTTTCGTAAAGTCCACGTAGTTGTGGTACTTTGATGTTCTGGTCAATAGATACGTCATTACTCTCTTTGTCACCAACCAACAAGAAATTAGGAGCTATATAGTTGCTTGTGCCAGGACCAAAGCCACCATTTTTGCTAGTGTCGTGACAATCGACGCATCTAAGTAAGCCAATATCAAGTTTGGGGCCGTTAAAAAGCTGACGGCCACGTTCGGCATTTGAAGGATAAGTACGATCAAGGTTTTCTAACGGGTTTGGTGGATATGTTAGTGAGGCAACAAAAGCTTTGAATTTAGCCATTTCTGTCTGAGTTAGCTCTCTTGAACCTCCAAGAAGCGTAACAAAGGCACTATTGAAATCTTCTAAACTGGCTCGGTCACCTCTCCAATGTAGTGGTTCGTTACCTATAATCCCTTTGAGAGATTGGGTCATCATTGGCCCTTTCATTGGGTGAAAGACATGGCGGCTAGGAAAGAAAGGTAGTGGAACAGGATCATTTGTTACTACTTGTAGTTTTCCTTGTGGGTCACCCAGATCCCACGATAATCCATCACGATGCCCATCGTTGTGGCAACTTGCACAAGATGCATCTCCGTGAGAAGAAAATTCTCCACTGTACAGGAAAAGTCTGCCTTCTCGAACATCTTCTGGTTCTGGATTGTAGCCAAGCACTGTGCGACCAGTCTCATTCTTCTCTTTTAGATCTATGCTACTTATGCTGTTTTCGAAACGGTTGAGCACGTAAAGCTTTTGACGCTGCTCATCAAAGGCCAGTCCAGTTGGGCCTAAACCTACTGAAATTCTGTTGATGATGTTGCCTGTGGAATCAACCAAGGCTACTTTTGCTGTGCTAGTAGAGCTGATGTAGAAATCTCCTTCATCAGTTCTAACAATGTCTGTAGGTAGTCCTATGCTGAGTTGTTTCTTGTCTCTTGAACTAGCATTGCTGTTGTAGTCAATATGTGGATTGAGATCTACTGCCTTTGCTTTCGCTTTTTTCCCAGAAAAATCTATTAAAGAGACTCGACTGCGAATAAAACGCCCTTTGACATTTGGCTCAAACCTAATGAGATTTTTAGAGTCAGTATTTACAACAAAGAGCTTGTTGCTACTGGGATCAAAGATGCTGTTACCAATGTGTGTACCGACACTGCTGACTTTCTGTTTGATCTTGAGTGTTACTGCATCTATTACTAATAGATCTGTGTCTTCTAAACTGTATTTCAAGTACTTTGACCATTTGGTGTCTCCTGTTTCGTCTGCCCACACACCTTTGCTGGTCTCTTGCACAATCAACCCTGTTCTTGGTGCAGGTGGAAGATCGCGTGACATAGCAGGTTTTGGTGCAGGAGGCCCTCCTTCCTCACGTACAAACCTGAAAGGAACTATAGATGTCTTGTTACCAGATTCAAAAACAGAGACAAAAAGTCGCATAGTGTCTGGGTCAACCGATAGAGCACGAGGCTTCTTCACATCTAAAGAGATTACTTTGGGTGGGCTGTCGAGTGAGTCTAGATCGAATACTTTGATCTGTCTCAATTCTGAAACAGAAACAAAAGCTTTATTGTTGAGAAAAGCTATGTCTGTTGGCTCGTCGCCTACATCGATGGTCTGTTTAACGTTTCCAGTCTCTAAATCGACTATACTGACAGAATCTGATAGCCAGTTTGCTGTCCAAACTTCTTGATTGTTGCGTACAGCTATGCTGACCGGTTGCAGTCCAACAGGTATCTCAGTCAATAACTCTAGGCCATTTTCC
>JAEUQL010000608.1 GCA_016789295.1 Blastocatellia bacterium
CCAGAGATTCTTGGTAGTAGCTTCATCTGCAAGGCAAGGTCTAGTGGGTCTATCTTTTCTCCATTTTTGGTAATAAAAGAAGACAAAAGATCTTGAGAATGTATAAGAAAGAGGGCTACCTCGTCTAAAGTTCTATATCCTACCTGCAGTTGTGCTTGTATCAGAAACTTGTTGAGTTCACTGAATGAGCTTATGGTCTGCTCAAGTATTAACTGCTCTTTTTCAGAAAATTCTTTCAATTCAGCTATCCTGATAGCTTTTGGTTGCCAGGCACTTACTGGCCATAAAACTCTTCTAGAAGAGCCTATCTTTTCAAATTTGAGTAGATTAAAGTCTATTTCTGAAAACTCTAGTGTGAAGGCTCGGTCAAGTACTTTACGACTAAAGCTGTGCGTAGTCTCATCCATATTCACTGTTCCAGTAATTGTAAAGTTAGGAGGTAGTACTTGAGACGACCAAACTGCATCACTACCTGAAAGCCGATAGCTCAACAACTGGCTAGATTCATATCCATTACCATTTTTTGATGCCCTACGATCTTCCATTTTGCTTAGCACTTCAGCAAAGTAGTGTTCAACACGAGCTATATTCATTTCATCGATTATGGCAAAAAACTGTCTATCAGGATTGTCAGACGCACGCCTTGCAAGTTCAAGTAGTCTACCTATTCGAAATTTGTTTTGAAGGTCAATGTAACCAAGCAATTCAGAGCTATCTGTCCAATCTGGCCTAACAGGGATTAGATCACTATACCCTCCTGTAGCATCTGCAATGAGTTTTGGTAGCTTTGATTTTCCTGTACCAGAAACACCTGCAAGAATGACAAATGGCTTTGTACGAAGTGCCGTTACATAGGCTGCTATCTGCCATGGTTCAAACAAAAACCCTTGTAAAGAGATACTCTCCACAAGTTCAGACATTGCAGAAGCTAGATCAAATTTTTCTGTTTTTATAAAGCTACTTTTTACAGTTTTTTCAGGTACTAACTGCTGCAAATATACAGAAAGTAGTAAGTCAATATCTTGCAATATCTCTCCATCATCTGGGATTGCATCTGCAGAGTAGAACTTATATGCAACAGTTGCAGCAGCGTGTTCAGCTTGAGCAGTTGAACTAGTTTTTAGATCTATTTTAGAGTCTAGTAGAAAACCTGCTTCGGTGAGTGATAGACAATTTTTGCGTGCTTTTTCTGCCAGTGTTTTAAGCTCTTTGAGTCCAGTACTTCTACCAAGCTTTTTCAAAACTGCTTTACGACCGTAAGTAAGACCCAGATAGATACCTGTCATGTCTTGTCTAAAATAGATTGCGCAGCAAAGCCCATCTTGTGGAGCGTCTTCTTGAGTTTTATCAACAAAAGTAATCCAAGGGATAGTAGCCCAGTTGCCTTTGCCAACCGACCAGTCAATTCTTATTTGGGGTCTTTTTATGAAAGGATCACTTGCTTTGAGTGACTGTTGAAGATCCTGAAATAGTTGCCAGATCTGCTGATCTTTCTTAAAAGGCTTTGTCTGTCTAGCTTCTATATAGTTAGAGAGAACTGCGCCCAAGCTTCCTTGAATTATTCCAATATCTATCTGTTCCATAATCCTTGCAAGACGATAAGATGGAACTCTATTTTATTTAGCAACAAGAGATTAAGGAAGCTCTTTTTTCTCTTCACATTTTTGCTATGCGTTCTTTGATCTCTTCCAAAGCTTCCGAGCCTCGCTCTTGCACTTCTTTGCTAATGTCTGCAAGAAGTAGCAGTATTGCACGGGCACGGTTAGCAAAAAGATCTTTCTCTTCTGGATCAAACTCTACAGCTTTACCAAGATATTTCACAGCAGACTCAATATCACCTTGCTCAAAGTAGAGTTCTCCAAGGTTTGTATTTGCAGTCGTGTCGTGTGGTGTATGTCTGAGCACAAACAGAAACTCACCTATTGCAAGCTTTGTGAGTTCAAGCCTCATGTAGAGTGTACCAAGACAGTTGTGTAGATATACGTTTTCAGGGTCAAGCACTACCAACCCTTCAAGAAGCGACTGTGCATCGGCAGTCTTTCCTTGTTCGGCCATCTCACAAGCCTTTGCTGCTAAGATATTTATCTCGTTACTAGTAACACCAAAAAGTTCTTTAGGGCTGTTTTTGCCTTGCAAAAACTCTTTGAGTGAAGTTTTTAGAATTGCTGCAAGCTGTGCAACGTCTTGATCCATATTTTTTACCGTTAGAAATAGTTTGGGAGGCAAAAGCCTCCCTTCACAAAATTTACCAAACCAACTACAGTATTAGAGAACATTCTCATTCTTCATATAGTTGAGATAGACATTGTTATAATCGTGATAGCCAAAAGCTCCCTTGCCATCAAGCAGAGAACCACCTACTGTAAAGGCAATCTTTGCTCCAGTGGTAAGGAAGAATAGGGTAGGACTTGCAGCCAAAAGTGCTACATCATCTGGACCAAAATCTCTGACGACTGTCGCCACAGCGTCTTTATTGTGGCGTATCAGTTGGAAGTTTGGTTTGCTCAACTCACCTGGCCTACCTTGCTCTTGTAGAGTGAATTTCTCATCATAAGGAATGTTCTTTCCTGAAATAACTCTATCTTCCATGGTGAAGTACCAGTCTAGGCGTTTACCACCAACAACACCGCTAAGTCCAGGAGGAACATTCAAGATTGTCTGCATTGGATTGGT
>JAEUQL010000609.1 GCA_016789295.1 Blastocatellia bacterium
GGTGAACACTTTTGGAGTCCTTCTTATATGGCTATTTCTTGTGGCGGCGCACCTCTAGCCATTATCAAGCAATACATTGAGCAACAACGTCGTCCCTCTTAAGCCTTCGGCTTAGGCTCGCTTAACTCGGCTCTAAAGAGCCGAGACTGCGCTCGCAAAGAGGGTTCAAAATGGGTATAATTTTTCGATTTACACAAACAATCAAAGCAGCATTAAATAGAGAATGAAAAATCTAAGATTTTGGAGTGAGTATGGCAATAATTATAGATACGTCCCAAGACATGTGTGTATTGCCTGAGCTTTATCCGCAACCAGGGTCTGCTGAAGAGAAAGCAGCCTTCCATAAGCTTCAGGAAAAGATGCCGAAACTGTTTGAAAAGGTATCAACCAACCGTCTGTCGGAACACACTAGCGTCATTGTACCATCTATGACGCTTCATCAAGATGAACTGCTAAAGCTGAAAGGTGCTATCTACTATGAAGAACGTCTTCTCTATCTATTAATGCTGCTACGACGCCCGCGCACGCGCCTCGTCTTTGTCACTTCAAAACAGATACACCCGACAGTTGTAGATTACTACTTACATCTATTAACAGGTGTACCAGCAGGGCATGCAAAGAAACGTTTGGTGCTGCTAGACACTAATGATAACTCCAACCTGCCGCTTTCACAGAAGATACTTGAGCGTCCCATGCTGATGGACAGAATAAGAAAGGCTGTTGGTGATTTAGACAACGCTCACCTCGTCTGTTTCAACACTACCTCTCTTGAAAGGACACTGGCTGTACAACTTGGAATACCACTTTATGGTCTCGACCCAGATCTACTGGATCTAGGGAGCAAGAGTGGTTGTCGAGAGATCTTCCGCGATGCCGGAATTCCTATGCCCGCAGGCCGTGAACGACTAAAAACCACCGAAGAGATAGTAGCTGGGCTTGCTGATCTATGGGAAGAGAGGCCAGAAATCAAGCGAGCAGTTGTGAAATTGAATGAAGGCTTCTCTGGTGAAGGAAACGCTATCTTCGACTATAGACCAATAATGGATGTTCGGACTGCCTCGCGATCCTTGAGAGAGGAAGCCATCGAGAAGCAACTCACTACCGGATTGAAGTTTGAAGCAGAGACCGAAGTCTGGGAGAACTTTTCTAGAAAGTTTTCTGAAATGGGTGGGATCTGCGAAGAGTTTATAGAAGGCGAACTGAAACGCTCTCCTAGTGTGCAGTGTCGTGTCAATGCAGTGGGTGAGCCACAGGTGATCTCTACACACGATCAGTTGCTTGGTGGCCCTTCGGGTCAGGTTTATCTTGGCTGCACATTCCCTGCTGACAAAGACTATAGGATTCCTATTCAGAAATATGGAGAGAAGATAGCAGAAGTACTTGCTTCCAAAGGTGTGATCGGAAGGTTTGCTGTAGACTTTGTTGTAGTCAAGCGCGGTGAAGAATGGGACTGCTACGCAATAGAGATCAACCTAAGAAAAGGGGGCACTACTCATCCTTTTTTGATGCTCAAGTTTTTGACTGATGGCCATTACGACACAGATGCTGGTCTTTATTTAACATCCACAGGACAGCCACGCTACTATCTTGCATCAGACAACATTACTGCTCCCTACTACAAAGGAGTATCTCCCGATGATCTTATAGACATAGCTGTCTACCATAACCTCCACTTCCATAGTGCTACAGAGAGAGGTGTGGTATTTCACCTGATCGGGGCAATGTGCCAATACGGAAAGCTTGGCGTGACCTGTATAGGCAACTCTCCTGAAGACGCAGAATATCTCTATGAGAAGATTCTGAAGGTTTTGGAGTTAGAGACCAAAGGGGGTGGATGGAAAGACCGCCAGAAGAGCTTTAGCTAGATTAAGGAAGATCGACCTCTGTTCGATCTTCCTAAAGTTGCGTGTCAGCCTCAATTGCAACTTTGACAACTCCACGCTCTATTTTTACCGGGTAAGTCTTCACACACTGTCCTGGTTGGTTTGTAGACTGCCCTGTTGTAATATCGAACTCCCAAAAGTGTAGTCGGCAGACTATGGTTTTACCTTCGAGAGAGCCATCGTGAAGGGGTGCGCTCATGTGAGGGCACCTGTTGTCTATTGCATAAAGCTTACCACCCGCATTAAAGAGGGCTATCTGTCTGCCCTCAACCTCTACAGCCTTACCTTCCCCAAAGCCAACTTCAGTAAATTTACAAACTGGATAGTATTGCATAGTTACCTTAACAAGAAGAGTTTTGCCTGAAGATTCTTGCTCTAAACATATACCAAGTCAAGAAACATCAACCTTAGATAATGGGCGAAAAGGCTCTATAACCACACAATATATGGTGCTAATTTTCCATTATCTGGAAGTTTTACCGGATTTGTAGATCGGCTCTTTGGTCGGATAGAACAGATCCAGTACGTTTTAACGATGGCTATCATATTTCTACACATATAGCTCTAAGTGCATCAAAACAAACCTACTTACTATAAGCTGTACTTATCGATTTTGTTAGCTTTTCCTTCAATAAAGATTGCCAGCAAAAGACCTAATTTACAGATAGAGTCAGACAACACGGAAAAATTTTTTCATTAAATACTTGATTTTTTTTCTTTTTTGAAACAGAATATGCCTCGTTTTTGCCG
>JAEUQL010000060.1:0-11655 GCA_016789295.1 Blastocatellia bacterium
AAACTTAAGAAAAGCACATTGGATAGATGCAGCGTGTGTAGGTAGTAGCACACCTAAACTAAAACTAGAGAAGGTAGAAGTATTGAAAATAAAAGCAGTAGGGCATGGAAATAGGCAAATGTGCTTAATGGATAAGATAGGATTTCCACGAACAAAAGCAAAAGGGTCTAAAAAAGTGTTTGGATTTGAAACAGGAGATATGGTTAAAGCTATAGTAAGTAGAGGAAAAAAGAAAGGTACATACATAGGTAAAGTGGCGGTTCGTTCAACAGGTTATTTTAATATAACTACTCAAGATACTACCATTCAAGGCATTAAATATACCTACTGCAACCTTTTATTTTCTTGTGATGGTTATTCTTACACAAAAGGAGACAGCGTTTCCTCTCGGCCATAAATGGCCGAGTCTCCACGCCTTAAAAGATTGATGAAAGATGAACAGAGAAGAAAAGAAAAGAGAGAGTAGAAGCAAACTTCTACTCTTTCTCTCTATAATCCCCATCTTAGCTTGCTTTTTATGCTATCAGAACAGTCTTTCTGGTGACTTTATATGGGACGATTTTGTTACAGTAGTAAACAATCGTGACATAAAATCATTATCTTCTATACCAAACCTTTTTGTTCAGAACTACTGGGGTGCTGGTTATGAAGATGGTAACTACCGTCCACTTACCAATCTGAGCTTTGCTCTAAACTACTTTATTGGAGGACTCAACCCTTACGGATACCATCTTTTCAATCTAATTTTTCACGCGCTAAATGGATTTCTAATCTATCGTCTGGCATTACTATACTTACGAAGCTATTTCTTTGCTCTTACATCTGCACTTATTTTTGTTGCTCATCCAGTACGTACAGAAGCAGTGTCAAATATTTCTAATAGAACAGAGCTGCTAGCTACTTCTTTCTTACTACTCTCTTGGCTACTTTTCTACTACTGTTCTAACAAATCTCTTTACAAGTCAGCTTCCCTTCTTCTCTTCTTTTTGGCACTTCTATCAAAAGAGAGCGCAATAGTCCTTCCTGCCCTCTTATTATTAACAGATTTTTGCCAAGATGATATAACAGACTATAAAGCTTGGCTCAAGGAAGCTTTCTCAAAATATTTTGCCTATGGTCTGGTCGGTCTACTCTATCTTGTAATCAGAATAGCTGTGCTCAAACAGTTGGGAATCCCAGACTACTGGACATTCTTCTATCAAGAATCTACTACAACCAGAATTTTCACAATGACACAGGCTATCGTTGAATATTTTAGGTTGATGGTTTGGCCAATAGATCTCTGCTTTGATTATGACTATAGCCTTATTCCCAAAGCCACAACTATTACAGTTCGTGTACTACTGTCAACTTTACTAATACTATCTACATTTGTCACTGGTCTACTATTTTTACGAAGAGAGCGTCTTTTAGCTTTTGCTATATTACTCTTCTTTATCACCATTGCACCAGTTTCAAACATTCTAATCCCAACAGGAATACTGATGGCAGACAGAACACTCTATTTGCCAGCTATTTCAATTGGTCTGATAGCTGCACATTTACTAGATAAATTCTATAAAATGGAGCGAGGCAGAGTACCGGCTACCATTCTACTTATAATAGTAGTTACACTTTTAGGAGTAAGAACCTACTATAGAAATATTGACTGGCGTAATAATGATAACTATTCGAAAGCCTTTATTGCAGATGCACCAAATGCTGTTAAAGCTCGTTTGATGTTGGCTTCTGTAAAGAACCAAAAAGGTCTTTATGAACAAGCCGAAGCCGAATATATAAAAGCTGTAGAACTTGCTCCAGAAAAAGCAATCACACACGGAAGGTTAGGAGAGTTCTATCTTACACGTAATAGACCTAAAGAAGCTGAGCGTTACTTAAGACGTGCTCTGGAACTTTCACAAAGGCACGGTAATATTTTTGCTGCAATGGGAAGATTAGCTTCCAGCAAAGGTGACTATTTTGCTGCAATTCAACACTATAGACGTGCTATAGACCTTTCTCCTCCAAACCACCTGTTACACAATGAACTTGGGGCTGTTTTACTTCAAGTTGGTGAAAGAGAGGCTGCTGTGGCAGAGTTTCATCGAGCAATAGAGCTTGAGCCAATCTTTTCTGAAGCTTATTCCAACCTTGGTTTAGCACTTACAGGAGAAGGTAAGTTAGAAGAAGCGGCAAAAGCATTTGAAAATAATCTCAAGCTCGAACCGCAAAATGCAGCTACACATAACCTTTTAGGAGCAGTTTTACTCAGGCAACAGAAATTTGACCAGGCTATAACAGAGTTTCGTTTGGCTATAGAACTGAATCAAAATTTCGTGGAGGCACACAACAATCTAGGTGTAGCTTATGCACAACTACAGAGGTTTGAAGATGCTCGCAAAGAGTTTGAAACAGTACTGAGACTCAATCCAAACCATCAGAACGCCAAAAGAAACCTTGATAGCCTAAACTAAATAGGCTCTGAAAATCAGAAATTTTTGATTAGTAGCTCATCAACAGCCCCACGCCCAAGGGTGTTGCTATTTATTGCCCGATTACACCTGACCAATTCTATTCTGAAGCCACGATAGAGTCTGTGTACCATTTCAGTATTGGAGTTTGAAACTATAACTAGCACACCTTTGCGGCTCAGTTCGCGTGCAATGCTGGCAAGCTTATCTTGGTCTCTGTCAGTAAAAGCGGGAGAGGTATAGTTAGTAAAGCTAGCTGTCTGGCTCAAAGGGACGTATGGCGGGTCGAAGTATACAAAGTCTCCTGCAACCACTTCTGACACAGTATCTTCAAAACTAGATACTTTAAGATGTGCATTTTGAAGAGTAATACTTGCTGTACGAATTACTGACTCATCACATACACTAGTGCTTTTAGATTTGCCAAAAGGTACATTGAACTGTCCACTACTGTTTACTCTGTAAAGGCCGTTGTAGCAAGTTTTGTTGAGGTAGATAAATCTAGAAGCGCGTTCTAGAGGAGAGAGTGTTAAAGGCTCTTGCTTGCGCATTTCGTAGAAGTAGCTTGATGTAACCTTGTGTCGCTTAAGCCTATCTATCAACTCTTCAGGGTGTTGTTTTACCATCAAGTAGCAGTTGATAAGCTCCTCGTTTAGGTCTGCAAGAATCGCTTTTTCTGGACGCAGATAGAAAAAGAGAGCACCACCACCCAAAAATGGTTCTAAATACCTCTTAAAGTGGCTTTGAGAAGGAAGGTGCGGTGCATACTGCTCAAGCAGTCTACGTTTGCCACCAGCCCATTTGATGAAAGGGCGCGGACGGGCAATTATCAGCCTTTCCGCTCCAGACTGTTCAAAACCTATAGTTTCACTCAACAAGCAAGAGCCTCTCCTACAACGAGCGTTATTGTTAAAATAGCGGTAGAGAACAGCCAAACCGCTTTTTGCAGTGCCAAAGATTTTAATCTCGAAATGAAATTTTGTGGAGCTTTAGTTTGAAAAAAAGAGAAACTATCGCCAAATTCCCACTTTTAACCACACTCAGATCCCCATCTCTTGGTTTAGTTCATCAGCAATCTGCTTCAAAGAAAACATAGCCTTGCCGATATTACCTTGTGGACTAAGAGCCAGAAGTACAAAGTAGCCTTCATTGAGAGTCTTGATTACACAGGTAGCATCCTTGTACTGGCATATCATCACGTCTATCTCACCCATCTCGGCTTCACTAGAAAACTTACGACAAGTCGATAAAGTTATACCGTGATAAGCACCCAATAGATCTATATCTGCTATGCCTTTGCGGGTAATGTAGCGTTGTACAACTTCACCATCTCTGTCTAAAAAGACAGCACCACGTGCTCCGTCTGTATGTTCTACCAGATTCTCTAGTATTTTGTCGAATGACATCTTGTCGTCCCCATTTCTACTTGCGCAGCATTGTATCAAACAGCAGTGGCTGTAGCAGCATAGCTCTGCAGTACTTCATCAAGTTTACCATCACGATAAGATTCAATGAGAGCATCAACCACCTGCCCATCGTACCTTGTTCCAACAAAAGTCTTTATTCTCTCCAAAGCAAACTCTGTCTCCATTGCACGTTGGTAAGGACGATTTGTGGTCATTGCATCAAAGACATCTGCAACAGCAATAATGCGTGCCATCATCGGTATCTGGTCACCACGTAGTCCAAGAGGATAGCCGTGTCCATCTAGACATTCGTGGTGGTAAAACATTCCAGGAATATACTTCTTCATTTGTGGAATTTCTGACATAATTTTTGCCCCAATCTGTGGGTGCTGCTTCATAATTCTGTACTCATCGTCGGTGAGTGCAGCAGGTTTTTTGAGAATCTTGTCATCAATTCCAATTTTTCCAACATCGTGTAAGACACCAGCTATTCTGATATCTTCAATCTCTTCATCCGAAAGTCCCATATGTTGTGCAATGAGAACAGAGTACTTCATAACCCGTTCTGAATGTCCTCGTGTGTACGTATCTTTTCCGTCTATCGCTTCTGCCAAAGCACGAACCGAGCCGATAAAGAGCATGCGGTTGTCTTCGGCAGCACGACGAAGCTCATTGATATACTGCTGAATTCGGTCTGCCATGGTGTTGAAGTCTTCAGCAAGCTGACCTATCTCATTGCTGGTACGAACACGTATGCGACGTGCAAAATCCCCTGCAGCTACAGCCTGTGCACCCAGTGCCAAAATCTCTATAGGACGTGTAATACGAAATGCTAGGAAACTACCAACCACTAAAGCTACGACAACAGTGACAATACTAACAATCAATGTTTTTGCAATCATCTGGCCTACTGAAGGATAGGCAGCATCTTCATTGACCATTGCTATAACCCCAAGTTCTTTTCCTGTTGCTATGTCTGCAGTTGTGTATGCACCAAGCATCTGTATTTTTTTTCCATCCTGTTCTATCTCGAAAGGAACGGCTGCAGTTATCTTTGCCTTTAGACCTTCTGATATCCAGTCTTCAACAATCTTGAGTGAGCGCATGTCTTTGTTTGCAAAGACTATTTGCCGGTCTGGATGGGCAATAATGCGACCAGAATTGTTTACTACAAAAAGGATTGTACGTCCACTGAGAATCATCTCATCTGTACTAAGCAGCCCAACACTTTTCTGCGCAACAAAGCTGAAAACAGGCTCAAGTCCAACAATTGCAACCACTGCCCCTCCAGGCTCAGAACCAATGTCGGCTACAGGAACTGCAATCACTATTGCAGAAATACTACTAGACTTGATAAGCATTGGCATACTTACATAAGTCTGTTTTGTCTGTCTGAGGTTTTCTAACGCTTCTTCTGCATAAAATCCCATCTCTTCCTCACTTATTTTGCTCGAATCTAAAGCAAGAATGCTGTCAGATGAAGAAGAGAGAGTTTTAAGTGCTAAAGCACATAGATTGTTGTCGCTTCGGATCGCCTTACCAAACATCTCCTGTCGTAGCATACTTCTGGAAATTTGTTCAATGTTGACGCTAACACCTCCAGAGATCTCAACACCAGTTGCTAGAGAGGCAGTAATCTCCTTATATTTTTCAACATAAAGAGATATCTGTTTAGCCTTGTCTTCTACAGCACCTAGTTGGAAGCGTTGTTCGTTTCCTCTCAGAGTCTCCCGCATAAAGCCAACCATCTGCCATCCAAAAAAGATGACTGGCAGAACTCCAACCATTAGTACAACAGCTAAGACTGTATAAAGAATTTTGTTGCGCTGTGGCTTTTTGTCCATACTCCTGCCTTTCTGTTTAAAACGACCCCAGAAAACCACTTTCAAGATACTACTAAACAACCCAAAACTACAAAAAGGTTGTTAATTTACAGCAGACTGAATCAAGCGAAACTTAACGACTTCTTACAAGTCACAAAGAAGGTTGAAGTTTTAGAGTATGCTTTGCAGCCATACTTACCTTACCCTGACTAAAAGCAAAGGTGTGGGGTTTTGTTTTAACCCAGTCTTCAATCTGGTCTGTGTAGTGTTTGCTTGCCATCTGACCCGAAACACCTGGTACAATTGATTGAGTCATTGAGTCAAAGTCTGCCATCGAAACCACCATCCTCATAGATGGTCCCCAAACTCTTTCAGTGTTTGTGTAGATTGCATTAATACTGTTAACTGAACCTCCTGGCTCGATTGTTGGAGCGTTGAGTACCTTCTCCAAAATCTTACTTTTTGCCAAAGGGTGTGCAAAGACTAGTTTATTTACCGCACCATATCGCCAACTATTTCTGTCTGAACCGAGTTCAGTTGTAAGCTTGTCAATAGTTTTGTGGTAACAATCCAAAACCATTTCGTCGTAACTTTTGTACTCTTTTGGAAGCCACTGAGCAGGGCGTTCTGTAACAATTCTGTCTATAACCAGACCTCTAAGATACCAGTCGTAAACAGGCCGCACACGACCTAGCCACGAAACAAGGAAGCGGTCGAGAAAAATAGTGTGGAAGGTCGATATTACTGCTCCATGTCGAGTATCAGAAGTAAGTTGTCCATCCCAGCCAGAGAACTCCTGCTCCAGTTCCTTCCACTGATCCCAGTCAGGCGTGTCTCTGTGTCTACTAACAATTTCCAGTATTCTCTCAGCAAAATTCTGATACTGTATCGAATGTACATCACCTTGCATCTTCTGTATATCCTCAGGAGAAAATTTTTTCTCCTTCCTGAGCAAGCTGTCAATCCTCCAAGCTCGATATGGAGGTGCCCAATCGCTCGATATGTAGTAAGGATAGCTCTTTCCTGTAATTCTCTGGTTAGCACTCAAGACAAAACCTTCAGGAGGATTGAATAGGTGTGGGAGGTCTTCAAATGCAACAAAGCCTGTCCACGTACCTTCTTCAGTCTTTCCATCAAATGGGAGTGCACCATCACTGGAGTTTCTTATAGGAATACGAGCAACAGCATAATATCCGATGTTTCCATCTACATCTGCATAGACAAAATTTTGTCCTGGGCCTGGACATATCTTCAGTGCAGCAACAAAGTCGTTCCAATCTTTTGCACGGTCTATGTTGAAGATGGTTGGAAGCTCAGACTCGTTAGAAAGAAAGCCTGTCCATTTAAGAGCTATCTTCTGGCCGTTTGAAGAAGTAGCTATGATAGGCCCGTGTCGGGTGATGACAACTTGGTGTTCAACAGCCTTCGTCTTGCTACTCAACATAGACTCACGAACCATAATAGCCTCACTAAAAACCTGAGCCTCTCTCCACTCTGAATCAACACGGTAAAGCTTAGGGGCTTTGGAGCTAAACTCTTCTACATATAGATCCTGGACATCATCCATAAAGTTTGTCATTGCCCAAGCAATCTTTTCATTGTGCCCCATAACTACACAAGGAGCACCAACTAGTGTTGCACCAGAGGCGTGAAAACTACCATCTGTCGCTTGTATGTGCGCCTGATGCCATATTGCAGGCAGAGTGAGTCCTTGGTGTGGATCACCAGCAAGTATTGGTTTGCCTGTAGTTGTGTGTTCTGGAGAGATAGCCCAGTTGTTACTTCCTATCATCGATGTGTTACTTGTAAGAAACAGTTCTGGGATATCCACTGGATGATTGTAGACATTTGCAAATATCTCTGGAGATATATAAACAGCCTGCCTCTCTTCTTTCTTACTCTCATCAACTTGGTCGTGTCCATAAATAGGTCTATCAAACTTTGTACGACCATCAAAAAGCATATTGTAGACATCACGATTAACAGCTTGGTAAACCTCTGCTCTCATCAAATCGTGTTTCCAAGTACTGCTGAGGGCAAAATGCATCAGTTTGCCAATGCTCAGCGAGTCTACAGGTCGCCAAGGCTTAGGCTGATAGCCAAGTAACCTAAACTCAAAAGGGAGGTTATCTCTGTTGCTTTCGATGTAAGCATTTACACCTCTGGCATAAGCTTCAAGTACCTGTTTAACCTCTGCTGGAAGTACCTGAAAAGAACTTGCAGCCAAACGATGAAGTCCTATGCTGCGCTGCTGCTTATCAATCTCAAGCTGGCTCTCACCTAAAACTTCTGAAAGCTCCCCTGAAGCTGCACGTCGTAGTAGATCCATCTGCCACAATCTATCTTGAGCTGTCACATAGCCTTGCACAAAGATTGCATCTTCAGTAGTAGCAGCCGTGATATGCGGTACTCCCCACTCGTCTCTGATTACTGTTGCTGCATCTTTGAGACCAGATACTTTTACCTCTCCATCAAGGTGTGGAAGCGGAGAGTATGTCCAGCGATAGTAGGTTATACTTCCTGCTACCAACAAAAAAAACAGTACTAGAGAAAAGACCAGAGCTATCCTCTTTACTATCTTGCCAGATCGTAAGCTATCCTTCAGAGCCATATTTAAACCTTTTCAACTTGAGCTGTAGCCCAAACAATTTATGGCTTTACTACTTTGCTAAATAGAACAGTCTTCTGATTTAGAAAGTTATGCAGAGCAAAATTTTTTGAATGATGTTATTAAATTGAATACAGAGCTTTTCCAATGGTATCAAAGACTATTAACCAACCGGTAGAAGAATTCGGCAGAAAGAGAAAAAGGTAGAGCAGAAGCTACTCTACCTCCCTGAAGCTCAAAACTATTGGCTGACAGATTAAAACTAGCGGATAGAAAAACTGCGACTCACTGCCTCACCAACATTGCCTGCTCTATCCTTTGCAACTATTTTTAAAATCCCTGTCTTTGTCTTTGCAAGAGTTGATGGTACTGTCCAAGTGAAGGAGGACTGCTCTCCACCCAAACCACTGGCTACAGTGAAAGTGAAATTTACACCATCCTCAGCATAGAGAATCTGCTGATCTATGACTGCACTATTATCTGTAGCTGTCCAGTTTATAGTAAGTTGTGGGTCTTTTTTGCGCTTTACTTTTGTAGACGAAAGAGTTACATCCGAAACCTTTGGAGCCTCTTTGTCATCACTTGAAGAGACGCCTCGCGCTTTGTCAAAAAAGTCTATTACAAGGTGGTTGATATCGCTGTAGAACTCGTGCTCTGTAAAACAGACTTCTAATTGACTTAGTATATCTTGGCTAAACCTTCTATATTGAGAAGGTATTACCCTCTCAAAAGCTTCTGTCGATTGCCGAGGGTTCATTTTCAAGAAGTCATTCTCATCAAGTAGTCCTGCATCTTTGATACTTCTGTAGATGATTTCGGA
This sequence comes from Blastocatellia bacterium, assembly GCA_016789295.1. GTDB lineage: Bacteria > Acidobacteriota > Blastocatellia > Chloracidobacteriales > JADJPF01 > JAEUQL01. The sequence continues at coordinate 9,108 of JAEUQL010000060.1, forward strand.
GTCTGAAGGCTGTAATCCCGAAATTCTCCAAAAACGGAGTGGGTAGACAGGAGAAAGAGTGTTGTTATGATAGAAAGCCTGTACAGACCTACTTTGAAGAGCTTGAAAGTTCTTTAGTGCTTCCTGATTACCATCTTTTCCTATCACTGAATCATTTTCTGCAACTCCCCAAATTGTAGGAATATTTGTCATAATCCGACTCAGATCCAAGCCACTAGCAATAAAGATAGAAGCAGCCTTAAAGCCAAGTATGCTTGAAATTCTTGAAGAGAACGCACCACCATTTGAAATACCATGAGAAAATAGCGGCGTTGTGGCAGTCATTAGACCTCTAGAAATGAAAAGATCCAGAGCTTGACGAACGTTTTTGATGTCTTGATTAGAAGTTGGGGACAGGTCTCGATTATTCCACTGTTTGTTGCTCCTATCGCTACTGTCTAACGCAATCACTCCATAACTCGATGCTGCAAGTTCTTGCACAAAGCGTAATCCTTCTGTTTTGGTCAATACTCCGTTTGCACTTCCACCAGAACCGTGAAAAATAGTTACTACTCCAATGGGATTACTTGGGAAGTAGTATAGACAGTTAGAATTATTTATCTTCTCTTCACTTAATATTACATCTGGAGCAGGTTTGAAGGTAGCAGTAACTCTTATACTAGCTGAACTTGGATTGCTAATGGTTGTATGTGCAGCGCGTGGGTCGTCCAAACTGGAGACGTCACCTACCCACTTGTCAAAAACCATACTTTGTGGAAAAGGGTCAGCCCAGATGTGTGCTTTGAAGCCAGATTGATAACTGCCACTACCACTGCCATTTGCGACAGTCACAGAAAATGTAGAGATCTGCTCTTGTCTTCTAAACTGCTTCGAGAAGAACTCATTCCATATCTTCTTACTATACTCTGCTCTGTAAGGATGGCTCTGGTTAGCAACTTCAGTAAATCGGACTTCTGAATCACCACCAGAAAATATCTCTGTTGTATAACTGTATTTACCATCACTATCTCTAACAACTTCTGGCGTAGAATTGACTTTATTGAAAGTAGTCCAGAAGATTTTCTGGTTCTGATCCTGAACGTTTCTTGGCTGGCTACCTGTCTGAAAAGTCTCCCTTTCCCCTCGCCAAATCCAAACAGGAATTGGTGCATTTGGCTTGAGGGATGATTCTGGCAAATCAAATCCTGTAATCCAAGCTCCATTCACAGGAGCTATTGCAGCAAGTATGTCTGTGTATACACTGGCAAAAGTGTTGGTCATCGACGCACCATTGGAATGCCCAGACATATATATTCTGGCTGTATCTATTTTGTATTCGCTTTTGAGTCTGTTTATTAGTGCAAGTAGAAAATCAACGTCATTTGGAGCAGGTTTCTGAAAGTAGGTGTTCCAAGTAAAATTCTCTCCATCTCTAGCATCAGTGCCACCGTTTGGATATACAACTATAAAGTTATGTTGATCAGAAAGACTTGTCCAACCTGTGCCAGGCTCAACTATCTTACCTGAACCCAATCCACCGTGTAAGTGTATCAGTAATGGTATAGCTTTTGAGCCATCATAAGACTTTGGAATATGCTCATAATAAAGCCTTTTAGATCCTTCAAAAACTATGCTCTTTTCAACTATTTGTGCAAATATAGAACCTGATAAAAGAAAAACTATCAGAAAAGATGCAGCAATTTTTAAAGCTATCTTTAGTGTGTTCATACTTTACCTGCTCCTAAATAAAATTTTTGAACCAGACTATTAAAAAAAGGGCTGGGAAGATTTGAGTTAAAAAGTAGACAGCTAAAAACCTCTCTTTCCCCAAATAAGGCTTTCAAGCAGGTCTACTTTCAACTTCTTCAGCTTTAGAGCAGATAGACCTCATTTTGGTCTGAAAAAGAGTCGAATAGAGAGGATGGAAATAGTCAAAGCTGTTAAATTCTTGTTATAGAACCAAATCTCAATTGCAGGCAAAGCCTATATATGTTCTAATACTTATCCTACTTTTTGAAAAAATATCTATTGAAATATTTTCCGTAAAAATTTCTGGGTGTGTCGAAGCTTTATTGAAGCTACACATCTAGTTCAGTAATCAAGAAAAAGTGTTATTGCCCCAAATGTTGGTAGTCTTCAGCCAAAGCTTTGTTGGCTGAGCTTAATTTCGACAACCGTTTTACTTAGTTTTTCAACTGGTCTTATCGAAAACAGATTTTTTTACTTGCTCTTAATATAGAAGTAGCTTGTTTCAAAATTTGCCAGGAGAAGAACTGTTTTCATGGAGGAAATTTATGCATAAAATCTCGTTTTCTGTATTAACACACCTTCTTGCAACTCTCTTTTTCCTTCTCCTGCCCATATCTGAAGCTTTTGCTCAATCAAACGGAGCAACTACAGGCTCTATAGTTGGAACAGTAAACGATATACAGTCGGCTGCTCTTGCTGGTGCTACAGTGAAGGCAAAACAACCAAACACAAACTTTGAAAGAACAGTACAAGCCGACCAAGAAGGCAACTTTAGCTTTCTTCAACTATCTCCAGGAGATTACGAGTTAGAAGTTGAAGT
>JAEUQL010000060.1:11665-11922 GCA_016789295.1 Blastocatellia bacterium
CAAAAAACTATTCCCTGACACTCAACCTTGGAGTAACAGCACTAGTTAACTTCAAGCTCAGCCCTGTAGGAGCTACAGATGTGGTTGAAGTCACAGCTAGAATGAATCTTGGAAAAACAGAAAGCAGCACAAACACAACAAGAGAAAGAATCGACAGCTTACCCATTAATCAGAGAAACTTTCTAGATTTTGCAACCACTGCACCTCGCGTAGTTCCTGACAGATTACCAAATACCGGAGTTGGAGCAACAACAGGA
>JAEUQL010000610.1 GCA_016789295.1 Blastocatellia bacterium
GAAGTACAGCAGAAGCAAGAGCAGCAGCTAATCCTGCTGCTATTAAAGTATGAACTTGAGAAAGCTTTCTAAACTGTGATGTAGGAATAGTGTTTGGATCTAAAACTGGAACAGGTATAGGTATAGGCACAAGTGTAGGTGAAAGAGGAGTAGCTCGATATCTTATCACACCATTCAGTGGGGCAGATGTGTCTATTCTGTAAACAACTCCTCCTGAAGTTAGTGTGAAATTAGCAGGAGCGATATAGTCTAATGCTGTTCCTATTCTCCAACCTGGGTCATAGGCATTCAACAGAGCTATATACTCTAGAACTTCTCTTTCTCCAATTGCTGCTTGAGCAGCAGTCTTGATCTCAAATATATAAGCCAAGAAATCATCATTGTTGAAGTTATAGATATTGTTGGTTGGTGAAGGTGCTCCAAAATCTATCAGATCTGGTCTTGAGCGTCCAAGGAAGACTTCTCCTCTTTCACGCCTTGGAATCTGAGTACCTCTCTCGCTTGTTATCCTTGTAATTCCAATATTAGCTCTACGAGTTCTATTTTGAGGAGCTGAACCAACAAAATCTCGACCAATAAAAAAATGTACAGCAGTACCGAGATTGCCAAAATCGCTCAAAGATTGAAAGCCAGTTGGGTCAACATTATTAACAGGATCAAGTGAGCAATATGTGTATTTGTGAAGAGAAAGGGGATCTCTAAGGTTTCCTTCATAAAGATTTTGAGCAAAAGTTTTTACACTCAAAAGACTACTAGCAGGCTGAAACAGTAAAACCAGTATTAGAAACCGAGCCACAAATTGCCAACAACTCCCAGCTATAGCTTTTGCCATAAAGCTTTCCTTTCACAAAGCAATCATTTTCCAAGTTATGAATCTGAAAGACTTCTGTCTACAAAAAGAATGGCTATTATGCGTCAACTATTATCATTAAACCTTGGGATTATGCTTAAAATTTATCACTCTTCGGCAGAACACCTCAAGCGTCGAGTTACACAAAATAGCTGACACTCTCTGGAAAAGAGCTTTTTTCATCAAAGAAAGCTATCAACTCATCAAAGAAAGCGACTTATTTATGAAAGATAGCTCTTTCTTTGGTAAAGAATAGGCTTCTAGCCTACTTTGAAGGGTAATCTTTAATGAACTGCTCTAAAAGTTTATTAAACTTATCGGCTTCATCGACAAAGAGAGCGTGTCCTGCACCATCAAATAGCTCTACTTTTGCAGATGGAACCTTTTGTTTCACGCTACCTGCATCATCTTTCAAGAATGGAGTGTATAAAGCAAGGAGTGGCTTATCAATCTTTTCAAGAATCGGACGATAATCTTTCATAAAAGTATTCATAAACAGCACTACAGCACTGTTGGTTGGAGTTTTGAGGGATGTTGCCATAACTTTTTCTAAATAGTCTTCAGAGTACTTTTTGGAATACATTCCTCGGACAAAATTTTCTGTGAATTTTTTGCGGTCGGTCTGAAGAGATTTCAGAAAACCTTGAAATACTGTCAAGACACTGGTTTGATCCCTACCTATGAAGCCGTCTACGAGAACTAGTCCACTCAGACTATCTGTCCCAAAAAGTTCAACGTAGGTAAGAGCTTCAGCCACTCCCATAGACCAACCAACAAGAGTCACTGGCGCAAGTTTTAAGTGATCAACCAACTCTTTGATGTCGCGAGCACGCCTCTCTGGATAATGTCCTTCAGAGGGTTTGTCTGATTCACCTTGAGAACGTGGATCGATAGCTACAACGTGATAATTTTTTGCAAAGTAGTCTATCTGCTTCTCCCATATTTCAGCCGACATTGTCCATCCAGGCTCAAAAAGAATAGCCGACCCTTTACCAGCTTCTATGTAGCGGAGTTTGACTCCATCACTTGTAACAAAATAACCAGTTTTGGGGCTATCTTCCGCAGCAAATGAGTTTGCAGGAAAAATCAGAATAACAAAGGCGAGTAAAAGAAAGAGCTTTTGCATAATTTTACTCCTTACATGGTAGGTTTAGAGTCTGCAAGCTGTTTAAGACTATGAAAGACTTTAACTGTCTGCTTTTTTGTCTCTCCAATTGTGCCATTGGTATCAATGACAAAGTCGGCATACTTCAGTTTTTCACTGTTGGGCATCTGTGATGCAATGCGAGCTTCGGCTTCTTGAAGCGAGTATTGATTGCGAGCCATCAAACGCGATAGCTGAATCTCTTTGCTACAGTGAACTACAACGATCTTTTCAAATCTTTTGTAGCTGCCTGTCTCAATCATCAATGAAGCGTCTATAATGCCAATGCTGTTGGGTGATTTAGCTTCAAACTCTGCAAAGAGCTGTTCCTGCTCTTCTATTATGATTGGGTGGAGTATCTGATTTAGCTTTTTGCGTTGGCTTTCGTCATTAAAAACTATTTGGCCAAGCTTGACTCGGTCGAGCCTTCCATCCGAAGCTAAAACTTCCAAGCCAAACTCAGCAACTATTTTCTCATAGCCTTGTTTGTGTGGCTCGACAACGAGGCGGGCTACCTGGTCAGCATCAAGGACGTAGCAGCCAAGACCTGTTAATGTCTGGGAGACAGTACTTTTTCCTACTGCTATTCCACCGGTAAGCCCAACTTTTAACATTTTTTGCAGCCTTTACAAGCGTCG
>JAEUQL010000611.1 GCA_016789295.1 Blastocatellia bacterium
CAACCAAGAGCGGTATTCATCCTCGGCCAAGATAAAACATTTGGCCGAGGTCTTCTGCCGAAGATTGATAAAAAAGAGAGAGCCAAAAGCTCTCTCTAATGATAGAAACTAAAGCTCCAAAAATTTTAGTTGACACCACAAGCAGTCCAAGTAGCAGCAACTGCACTGCGCTCAACACTGCTGGCACCATAAAGGTCTGCTGCTGCATTGAGTGTTGCAGTTCTTGCACCAGCAAATGTAGTCCCAGATGTCATATAGACCGTCAAAGCACGATACCAGATCTTCTCTGCTTTAGCACGACCGATTCCAGTCACAGTCTGGTTGGAAGTACGGTTTGTACCACCTTCTGATAGAAGATAAAAGAACTGGTTGGCCAGTCCTGAAGAGTAGTGAACATCCATACCACTCACATATTGGCTTAAGTGATCGATAGAGCGGCCATCTTCGCGTGGGTTGGCCATGTTGCGAAGGCGTCCTGTTCCAAATAGTGTTATCTCTTCTCCAATAAAGTAGTCACCTGGATCGCCTGGATTGTTTGCAAAAAACTCTGTTGCTGTTCCAAAGATGTCTGATGTAGCCTCATTGAGACCACCAGATTGACCAGAATATACAAGCCTTGCTGTGCGGCTTGTCACACCGTGTGTCATTTCGTGTGCTGCTACATCAATAGCAACTAGTGGGGTGAATCTGGTATTGTCCCCATCTCCAAAAGTCATACAGAAGCAGCTATCACTCCAAAACGCATTATTGTAGCGGCTGCTGTAATGTACACGACTGGTAGAACCTGAGCCATTGTTAGCGATGCCATTACGTCCATGTACATTCTTGTAATAGTCCCAAGTAGCAGCTACACCAAAGTGTGCATCCACGGCTGCGGAAGCAGTGTCGCTAGTAGTGTTGTTGCCCCAGGTGTTGTCAGCATCGGTGAAGATAGAACCGCCACTTGTACGGTTTCTCATGTTGATTGTAGCTTGACTGCCTCTTGTCAAGTCTCGCATTTCAAAGCCACCAGTTATAGAATTTGTGTTGATAGGAACATTGCCAAGATAGAGGCTTCTTCCAGTCCCTACTGCATTTGCTGTCTCTAGATTGTCATATTGAAAGATAACTTTTCCGTTTTTGGCACTGATAAAATAGACAGTATCAGCCGGATTGTCGCTATCAATATCAACAACCTCTACACGATAAACGAGATGATGTTTCTCATTTTTCTCAAACACCATCAACTCAGAAGATGGTTCGCTGCTCAGTGTATGACCAAATCTCTTCACAGCCGTTGTAATGGCTTCACCTTCTGTAATCACCGGTTTTGTATCGAGGTTGATATTTTTGTAGTAATCACCTGTCACGCTTGCAAGGTTGCCATTCTGGTCAAAGTGGGTGATTAGCTCGCCTTGAAATACCTTTACACCTTCGTGGTACTGTTCCATTCTAACGTGACCCATTTGTAGGTCATCTATAAATGTTTCGCGAATGCGGAAGTTCTGTTCTGCATTTGTAACTTGATACTGGCTCTGTTCAAGTGCAGCAAAGCTTGCTTGGCTAATGCGCTCAAGCTTTTGAAATTTTTGAGCTTCTGAATTTGCCTTTGATCGACTATCCGATACAAAGAAGATACTGATAAGTACTGCTATTGCTAGAATCAAGATTGTAGTTTTTTTCATTTTTCTCTCTTTTATTTTTTCTAAAGACTAGGTTGCTTGCAGTAATCAAGGGCAAGGTTGGTGCCAAAACACCGATTTAATAAAATTTTTCTCCAAGACATTCATTACATTGGGCTTAAATATTGATTGTATGATGAAGGTAAGAGACTACTAAACCGTATACTAAATAACCATTTAAAATCCACATACTGGTAACTTATTGAGAAACAAGGGTTAGCCTAAACGTCTAGTAAATAGACACTGACAAGTAACTTGTCGGTTTAATTCAAGAGCAGACCGGCTCTGAACTACAAAACTGTTTACTATCTGTATGCCCATAATGACTAAATACCCTGCAGATAACCTCCATTCATTAAAAAGTAAAAGTCTTCCAGAAAAGCTTTCTCTATTTTTCAATGTTTGGTTACAATTCAATCTTTTTGGAGAAGTGAATGAGAAAGCTTCCAGTCACTGTGCTTTCCGGCTTTCTTGGTGCTGGCAAGACAACACTACTAAACCATGTACTCAATAACCGCGAAGGAATGCGCGTTGCCGTAATTGTGAATGACATGAGTGAGGTCAATATTGATGCACAATTGGTAAAACAAGGCTCTCTTAACCGCGTTGAAGAGAAGCTAGTGGAGATGAGTAACGGCTGCATCTGTTGCACTCTTAGAGAAGACCTACTTGTTGAAATAGCAAAGCTTGCCCGCGAAAACCGTTTTGACTACCTGATGATAGAATCTACAGGAATCTCTGAACCTATCCCAGTTGCTGAAACCTTTACTTTTACCGACCAACACGGAGCAACTCTTGCAGATATCGCCCGCTTGGATACTATGGTAACGGTTGTTGATGCGTTTAACTTTTTTAAGGATTTCGGTAGTGCTGAGTCGTTGTACGACCGGAAACTAACTGATGATGAAGAAGACCAGCGCACCATTGTCAACCTGTTAACCGATCAGATCGAATTTGCCAATGTAATTAT
>JAEUQL010000612.1 GCA_016789295.1 Blastocatellia bacterium
ATGCGCATTTATGCCTGTACCTACTGCTGTTCCTCCAATTGCTAGTTCAGACAACCTTGGCAACGTGGACTCTATGCGCTCAATAGAATGCTTGATCTGACTTGCCCAGCCAGAAACTTGCTGACTCAACCGCAGTGGCATTGCATCCATCAGGTGTGTGCGCCCAGTCTTCACTACATCGTCTGTGTCTTCTACTCTTCTAACTAAAGCTTCATGCAAATGATTCAATGCTGGTAAAAGTGATTGTGTAGTTGCTAAACAAGCAGAAAGGTGTATGCAAGCTGGTATGACATCATTGGAAGACTGCCCCATGTTAACGTGGTCGTTTGGATGAATCTGCTTTGAACCCAACTCTTCACCAATGATCTGTAGTGCACGATTGGCAATAACTTCATTAGCGTTCATGTTGGTCGATGTGCCTGACCCAGTCTGAAATATGTCTATTGGAAAATGCCCATCCCACTTACCATCTATTACCTCTTGTGCAGCACTTTTGATCGCTGCAACCTGCTCCTGCTTTAGAAGATCGAGGCTGAAATTGACCTCAGCAGCAGCTAGTTTAATAAAACCTAGAGCACGTATAAACTCACGAGGAAAACAAAGACCACTTACCGGAAAATTCTCTACAGCTCTCTGCGTCTGCGCTCCATAAAGTGCATTAGCAGGAACTCGAACCTCACCAAGCGAGTCCTTCTCAATACGATAATCACCCGACATAGGATACTCCTTCTGTAGATATGCAAAATCCGCCGCTATTTTATTTATAGTTCTAAAACTAAACAATTCTGCTACGCAGCTATTCTTCAGTTTCTGCCTTGCGAGCAGCATAGGCAACGGGATCCCAAACAGGCGCAAAAGGTGGAGCATAGCCAAGATCTAGTTGTAGTATGTCATCGAGCCGTAGACGAGCATAAAGGGCTGTTGCAAATATGTCTACTCTTTTTGCTACCCCTTCTTTCCCAACCATTTGGGCACCTAAAAGACGACCTGTGTGAGTGTCATAAATAATCTCTGTCTCAATCTCAACTGCACCTGGATAATAACCAGCTTTTGATATAGATGAGGAGTAACTAGAACGTGCAGCAAACCCAGCTTCCTTAGCTTCTTGTAGCGACAGTCCTGTAACCGCAACTTCAAGATCAAAGACCTTCAGTAGACTTGTTCCAGCTACACCTCGAAGCTCTGCTCGACCACCAGCAACATTTATTCCTGCTACACGTCCTTGTTTATTTGCTGTAGTTCCTAACGGCAAATAGACTGGTTGATCTGAAACTAGATGATGAACGTCACAGCAATCACCAGCAGCATAGATATTAGCAACACTTGTCTGTTGTGTTGGTTTAACTGCTATGGCTCCAGACCTACCAAGTCTAATTCCTGCAGCCTTTGCAATTCCTACCTCTGGTTCTACACCTGTGGCTAAAAATACTAGGTCTGTATCTATCTCTCTGTTGGAAGTAAGAACCCGACTAACTGTCTCTTTTCCATCAAAAGCTAAAACCTCTTCTGTTAGATTTATAGTAACACCTTTGGATAGTAACTCTTTCTCAACTGTTGCTTGAAGGTTTTTATTAAGCTTTTTTAGTAAATTGCCTGTCTTTTCTATAATAGTTACTTTAATACCTCGCAAAGTAAGGCTTTCTGCTATTTCGAGACCAAGAAAACTTCCGCCTACTACTACTGCCTTTTTTGGCTGTGAACTTCTTAAATATCCCTCTATCGCACGAGCATCAGAGAAATGTCTTAATGTGAAAATACCTTTCATCGCTGCTGTGTAAAATAGTGGAATCTGTGGCTTGGCACCTGTTGCAAGTATCAGATAGTCAAAATAGATTGAGCTTTCTTTTGTTGCAGAAGAGATCAAAAGTGACTGATTTGCAAAGTTGATAGCTTTGGCAGTAGTTCCTGTCATTACTTCTATATCACGTTCAAGCTTAATCTTTTCTGGACTGTAGCGTATGAGCCTTTCTAAACTATCAACTTTTTGGCTCAAAACATAAGGAAAACCACATTCTGAGTAGGATACTTCACTACCCCGTTCTATAACAGTAATGCGAAGACTTGAAGACTCCCTCCTAGCCCAGACAGCCGATGTCATTCCAGCAGCTACACCACCAACTATAACTAGATGTTCAGCCATTTTTAGCTCCAAAAAAGATAGATATCCAATAAGCTGAGGATTTAAACATAGACCAATCTGTTTTGCAAATTCTCTTCTTTGATATAGCATCTTTAACCAATGAGAGATTTTGAAGATATACCCGTTCAACAGTCCCAGGCAGGATTGAGACTAGATGAGTTTGTACACCGCCAAGATGGATCGATGCCAATAGCCGCTATTAGAAAAGCTATAAAAAGTGGCGATGTGTTAGTAAATGGCAAAGAGAGGTCTTCTGGTTGGCGCGTTCGTGTTGATGATATTGTCTCATTAAGACTACAAAAACATCTGCACCGTGCATTAGAATCAGAAGACTTAGAACTTCAAATACTGTTTGAAGATGCACAGATCATAGCAGTAAATAAACCTCCATCGATGCTCTCTCACCCTTCTACAAAAGAGAGAACTGGAACACTCATCAATGCACTACTTCACTATTTCAAAAAATCAACACCACCGGGAAGTAGCC
>JAEUQL010000613.1 GCA_016789295.1 Blastocatellia bacterium
GAACTGCTTTTTACCTCTCCGCTAGACAAACGCGACGAAGTAGCAAAGTTGAAGGTCGATTTTCCCTTTCTTAAGATAACAGAGATTGGAGTAATAACCAAAGATACGAAAAGATGGCTTATCAAAGGCAGTGAACGTTTTACCTTTTTAGCAAGGGGTTATGATCACTTTGCCGACCGATAAGCTACTTCTACACTAGACAGTATCTCTTCAGGTTTGGCTGTTGCTGTCCCAACTTTGCCTACAACAATTCCTGCAGCGTGATTGGCAAGAATAGCTGCTTCAAGTTTTGAAGCTCCACTTGCAAGTGCAAGTGCAACAGTAGCAATTACTGTGTCTCCTGCACCTGTCACATCATAGACTTCACGAGCTACAGCAGGAATGTGTGTGGTCTGGTATTGGTCGTCAAAAAGAGACATACCATTCTCCCCACGTGTTATCAGTACAGTTGCTCCACCCAGAATCGAGCGTAGCTTGCTGCCTGCAGCTTGAAGTGTTTCGGGACTATCAATGTTAAATCGGACGGCTGTTTCAGCTTCGTGCTGATTTGGTGTAATGATTGTTGCAGGTTGGTAGCACTCAAAATTTTTCAACTTTGGATCGATGCAGATGGGTATATTCTGTTCAACCGCTCTAGGAAGAATTTTTTTGAGTAGTGTAGGTGTAATGACCCCTTTTTGATAGTCAGAAATAATAATGGCTTCAACACTTTTAAGCAATTGAGTAAAATTTTCTGCCAACTGCCATTCGATCTTATCGTTGACAGCAGTTTTCTTTTCTCTATCAGTACGAACTACATGTTGCGAATGTGCAATAACTCTTGTTTTGACTGTAGTTGGGCGTGAGAGGTCTTCCACTATTCCACTAGTCTCTATACCAGCCTTTGCAAACTCTTCTTGAAGTTTTATACAAGCACTATCTCTGCCAACTACGCCAATAACTGTTGCAGAAGCACTAAGCTCAGCAAGGTTGGCAGCAACGTTACCTGCTCCACCAAGGTGAACGGTTTCGCGCTCGATCTCCACTACAGGCACAGGAGCCTCGGGTGCTATTCTTGTTGCTCGTCCCCACAAAAACTCATCCAGCATCAGGTCGCCAACTACAAGTATTTTATGTGACTTAAACTGCTCTATCAGCAGATGAGCACGTTCTGGGTGAAGTAAGAATGGACTACTTGCTTTCAACTGTGACCTCATCTCCACTATTTGATTTCAAGTCTGGGCCATTCGATCTGAGGGTAAACATCTTGCCATCGGAGGTAAACTGAATGTAGCTAAACCAGAGGTCTTCTCGAATGACCTCGTTCATGTAACGGGGTGAGAGAAGATCTGTCAACTCGACTATGTCACGAGCACGTGGGTAGTAGCCATGTTCTTGTTTATAAGAATTGATTGCTGCTGCTAGCTTTTGAAGCCTACTTTCAGTACGACGGATCTTTTCATTCTTTACAGCCGTCAAAATTAGCTCCATATCTTCCCACCTGTCATCAGCAAAGCGCATCTCTGCAACCTGCCATTTGCCATTTTTTTGGCTGAACCTGAAAGCTGTATCGAATTGAACAGAGACAACCGCACCTCCAGACCCAGGTTCTATGCGCTTTATCTTGATAAGCTTAGGGTCGTAAGGCATACCAGGTAGTTTAGAAAGAATCTCTTTAGACTCTTTGGAGCCAAGCTGTGCAACAGGACGACTCGCCACAGTTATCATCACAACTAAAAGAGGGAGTAGAAGGCTAGTTATTACAGTTTTGCGAAGAACCATTTGACTTGTCCACTTTCTACTTTTTTTAACTTTCACTCTACTTGGTGAAGTAGCTCTCATCAAAGAGAGATTTGATCATCAGATAAGCATCTTCACCGTTGGAGTAGTATTTAAGAAGGCGTTCAACAATGGTGTAGCCCATTCTCATATAGAGTCTTTGAGCTACTCTGTTGCTAACGCGCACCTCAAGCCTGGAAATTGTAACCCCTTGATATCGAAACCCGCTCTCAACATACTCCATCAGAAGACGTCCATAGCCTCTTTGTCGGCTGTCAGGGTCTACTCCAAGTGCAATGACGTGCCCAGTTGTATCTTGCTCTACCAGGCCAAGTACAAAACCAACCATAAAGATACGGCTTTCAACAAGCTTAAAAGAGACCGAATGGGGATTAGTTAACAGATATCTCAGAGTTTCGTGGTTGTAGGCTTCGCCGTCTTGAAAGCATATCTGGTCTAGTTCCCAACAAGGATAGAGATCTGCAATGGTCAGGCGTTCAATCACTGTTTCTATGTATTGTGCAACCATATGGATCTATGTAAGTCCAAAAAAACCTTTTAATGAAGAGATTTAATATTGCTGTTCTTCACTTTATAACAAAAACAGATATTTGCGAATAGCGAGTTTTGTAGATCTAATACAGGTATTAACGCTGCTATGCACTAGTATTTAAGGCTTGCTTAATATAATTTTTATTCTTGTTGACAGTTTGTAATGATCAGCGAAATAATGCAGTAAAGCCTCTGTAGTAGATATCACTAAAATGTGATTATCGCCACTAGCGGTGAAAGTTCTAAGCCTAATTAAAAACGGAATGTGGGGATAGCAAACTAAACTTGCTATCTAAAGTAGAAAAT
>JAEUQL010000614.1 GCA_016789295.1 Blastocatellia bacterium
ACTGGACAGTTAGCGATAACGCAAGCTGGTTGACACTCAACCCAACTTCTGGTACCGCTCCATCAAGTACTACAGCTTCTGTTGACATAACTGGTCTTGCAGCAGGTACATACAATGCAACGATAACCGTTTCTGGAACAGGTGCAACCAACTCACCAGTGAGTGTTCCTGTAACTCTCACAGTAAACGCTGCTGGTGGTGGCGGTGGTGAACTGCTAGTAAACGGTGGATTTGAAGGAAGTGTCAATCCTTGGATACTTGGAGGAACAGCCTCTTGGACTAACACAGGCAGCTTCCCACAGGCAGGAACTGGTTACATCTTCCTTGCTGGTGCTGACAATGCAACAGGTACTGCTTATCAACAGTTCACTATTCCAAGTGCTGCAACCACTGCCAACCTTACATTCCAGTTGAATGTAAGCTCAAACGAGACTACAACAACAACTCAGTTTGATAGGCTCTTTGTAGAAGTTCGTAACACCTCTGGCACCTTGCTTGCCACAGTTGCTACATTTAGCAACCTGAACAAAGCTACAGCCGGTGTCTACACCTTGAGAGGACCATTCAGTCTGCTAACCTACAGAGGTCAGACAATCCGTCTACAATTTAGAGCTACAACAGATTCGTCATTGCCAACAACATTCCGCATTGACAGTGTTTCTGTGAAATAGTAAGTAACAATCAGTTTTTGTCTCGGTGCTACTAGCTGGGGTTATAATACCCCAGCTTTTTTCTTTCTATAGAAGCTAGCTCTTTGTAGAAATTAATATCCGGCAAAAAAGAGGAAAACCTGCAAAAGTTTTCTTGACAGCCTCTCGATATTTTTGTAAAGTTGCGATTTCCAATTTACGGGGAGTAGCGCAGCCTGGTTAGCGCGCCTGCCTTGGGAGCAGGAGGCCGGAGGTTCGAATCCTCTCTCCCCGACTCTTCTTTAATAATCCATAAACTTTGCGCCCATAGCTCAACAGGATAGAGCAACGGCCTTCTAAGCCGTAGGTTTGTGGTTCGAGTCCACATGGGCGTATCTTTATAAGTTCCGTAAAATCATCAGAAAATCTCTTCCATAAAATCTTCATCAAGCTTGATAAACATCAGAAAAGATATTTGCCAAGTGTTTGTGGTATCTGTAGGAAAGAAAGGTTACCAGAGGCACCAAAAGAGAAGAGACTAGAAACAGAAGCGCAACTATCAACAACTTTCCTCCCGTATAGTCGTCTGCAATCCTGCTGAAATCCATCCAATGACCTCCGCCTTTGGCTTCTTCATACTCGATCCGAAAAGCTGAACTTGTCAGTAGCTGATAAGCAAACTTTACGTTGTGGAAGACGATATAAGAGCCTACAAACCCATAAAGCGGCTGCTCTAGCTTGTACACAAGAGAGCTGCCACTAATGGCTCTGTAGAGAAATATTGAAGCAAAAAGCAGCTCAAACCCATGCCCCATCGATACACATAAAAGATTGTGAAGTGAAGTAAATGAACAGAGTAGGTGTAGCAGAACTAGCAGAATAGAAATAGTGACTATGGAACGATTCTTCCTGAATTTGTAGATCACTGCACCAAATATCAGATAGATAAGAAGAAGTAACCCGTATTGCCTGTCTGTGTTGATAGTAACTCCACCTCCATAGACAAAGTCAAAAGCTGGAATCGATGGATAGCCAAACAGCCAGCCAAAGACCGCATGCCCAAGTTCATGAACAATCGTCAGTATTGGACTCAAGAAAAAACCTATGGGACTCAGTGCTACAAACAGACCAAAACTGCTACCTATCACGACGGAAGTAAAACCTGCTCGGTCAATACGGCTTATCTCATGGCTAATAACAGGTAAAGTGTGAAAAACAGCACCACACCTCACACAATCATTCCTTCCTGCTGGCTGCTTCAAACTACATTGTGGACACTCCATATATCTATTCCATAATAGGTGTTGAAGAAAGAGGATCAAATCCATCGGTTGGCTTTTCAGCTCCGCTTCTTAAACACTCTTCACAAGTTAAAGTCTTCATATCTAGGTGTATATTGCACAATGGTTTACTACAGCTTTTACAACTTAGCGATGTCGGATTTTTACAGTTTGAACAAGCTTTTAGAAGTAGTGGAGGGTCAGTTCCTCTAGGAGTCTGCGTTTTGTAAATAGTTGGAGGCTGTGGCTCCTTCTGTGCTTTCGAAGCAGGGCTTTTAATCACCAGACGAGGTAGTTTTACAGGCGGTACAGTTGTCATCGGTGCAGGTGTGGTTGGTGGAGGCGTAACTACTGTGATTGGTGGTGCTGCAGCAACTGAAGGAGAAGGCGGCGGTGATTGTGTAACTGGTGAAGGCAATGGCAAACGAATTGGTTCACGAGGTGCTTTTTCAATAGATGTGTTTGGAGTGGAGCTGTCTACTAAACCTGTAGGCTGCATATTGAACTTCAGGTTTTCAGCTTTCTGCTTGATCAAAATAGGAAGACTCGTCTGCTTCCTCTCTATTAATACAAGTTGCTGTTGGGTGATAACTATAATATTTAGCCCTTGTTGACGCTGTAGGTGCTGTACTGTTGCGTGTAGCTTGAGTAGATCTGCAGAACTACTTTCGTAGTTTCTAACTAGAAGAATGGCCGTCTGCAGATT
>JAEUQL010000615.1:0-2287 GCA_016789295.1 Blastocatellia bacterium
GTATTTCCAGCAATAGCCCTTCTGACAGGTATTATAAACCTGAGTTTGCCAGATTTATCTATCAATGGTCTTCTAGTTGTTGGTTCATTTTTACTAAGAAAACTTTCTATTGATCAAAACAGATTAAACTATGCAAATAGTGTCAAGTCTCTTGTAGGCTTTACAACTCTTCCTAAAGAGCAAGTTGAAGAACTTCTACTTACCAGTACAGGAAAACTTGCAACCGACTGGCATAAAAAAGCTCCAAAAACTGAAGAAGAAGTAGAGAAGTGGTATGCAGACAACAGTACCTACTATATCTATGACTTGGCACAGTTTCACCTCTCTTACAAGCATATTGTCTTTACTCTGGACATTATTAAGCTTGCAAAGAGTAGGGTATTAGATTATGGAGCCGGAATTGGCGATCTTTCTATTGCTTTGGCAAAGGAAGGTAGAGAAGTTACATACTTTGACGTAGAAGGCCAAAGTAAAAAGTATGCACAGTGGCAAGCTGAAAACTTCAATGTCAAACTCGATTTTGCTACTTCTCACCGTCAGCTTGAAGATAAGAAATTTGACACCATTATAGTTCTTGATGTTTTAGAGCATCTTTACCGACCAGAGGAGATTCTTGACTACCTTACAGAAAAACTTGATGAAGGTGGACTTATGATTGTTTCTGCATATTTTGGTGCTACAAAAGCTCACCCTATGCACTTTGACCACAAACTTGATGTAGAAAAATATTTTCTTGAGCGCAGATTTCATAATGCAAAAAGCTTTTGGCTGAAACTTTCTGCTTCAGAGTCGATGAGAAGACCTCAAATGTTTGTTTACCAAAAGAGGAGCGGTCTGAAACTGGCGGAGATTGGGTTAGAGAGAGCTGTTTAGTCGAGGTTGATTTCAGTTCTCATGCTGTTGTAGCATCATAACTTACCGTAATATTTACTACTTGGCGACATTAAAGGTTGGCGACAGCTATGATTACCAAAAATGCTCTTCTTTATATGTCTAAGCAAGAAGGTCTCAGAGACATATTGACCCAGTTTCGCTTCTTTCAGAAAGTTACAAGCAGGTTTGTTGCTGGAGAGACTATAGAAGAAGCAGCCAATGCAGTCAAAAGGCTCAATAGTTTGGCAATCAAAGCCTCCTTTGACCACCTTGGTGAAGCTATAAGGAATGAAGAAGAAGCAAACTCGGAAGTTTATGAATACCACAAGATAATAGATAAGATAAGCAGCGATGGGTTAAAATCGGGTGTTTCCATAAAGCCCACGCAACTAGGTCTAGACATAAGTCCAGATCTCTTTTTGAATAACTCTCGCCGTATCATAGAAAAAGCTGCTTATGATGGTCGCTTTGTGAGGATCGACATGGAAGATTCTCGCCACACCACAGCAACAATAGAGCTTTTCAAGAAGTTGAGGGCTGATTTTCAGAATGTGGGCATAGTGATACAAGCTTACCTTTATCGTAGCCGAGACGATATTATAGATCTCTTAAAAAACAGAGCCAGTATTAGACTTTGCAAAGGTGCTTATGATGAGCCAGCATCGGTTGCATTTCCAAAAAAGCTTGATACGGACAACAACTACATAGCTTTAACACAGTTGCTTTTGGATAGTGGTTACTATCACGGCATAGCAACTCATGACGAGAAGATGATCAATGCCACTATAGATTATGCAGAAAAGAGAAATATACCAAAAGCTGCTTACGAATTTCAGATGCTTTATGGCGTGCGCCGCGATCTACAAGAAAAACTTGCACGTGAGGGTTTTAACATGAGGGTCTATGTTCCTTACGGCAAGCATTGGTACCCATATTTTATGAGAAGACTTGCAGAACGTCCTGCAAATATCTGGTTTGTTCTAAAAAACGCTTTTAAGGGTTAGTTGACTTGGGATGAGTTTTACTATAGATGAAACTTTGGAAACTCTTGATAATTTTCGTGAAGAGTTCTATGAGCTACTCAGGACTGAGTTTTATCGTGGAACGGTTCGTACATTGAACGCTACACGCCTGTTTTTCTCAACTAGCTACTTGACGAAATTTGAATCCACTCCTGCTGAAGTAGTGGTGGCAAAAAAGCGGTTTAGCTTAAGTAGATTTTGGACAGAGCACCGCAGTTCTACATACAACCCCATTCTTCTCATTCCGCCTTTAATGGTGACTCCTCAAATCTATGACTTAAGACCAAGGCACAGCTTTGTTAGATACCTTCTAGAGCGTGGCTTTGATGTCTTTTTGATAGATTTTGGTTCTCCAAAGAGAAAAGATCGTGAGATCCGGCTTGACGATTACG
>JAEUQL010000615.1:2297-2612 GCA_016789295.1 Blastocatellia bacterium
TCAGGTATTGGATTTTATAAAAGAAGCAACAACAACAGATCAGGTTAACTTAGTTGGGTATTGCATGGGTGGAATTTTCAGCAACATTGTCACGGCTTTGGACGAAAAAAAGTCGGTAAGAAATGTAGTATCAATAGGATCACCAGCAGACTTTAGTCAACTACCGAAATACTACGCACTGGCTCAGCACTTAGATCGTCCTCTCATTAAATTGGCTGATCTGTGTGATGGCATTCCTGCTTCAGTTTCAAGATCCATTTTCCAAATGATGCAGCCCATTAAAAATCTTACTCTACCGATAAACTTTGTTTGGAA
>JAEUQL010000616.1 GCA_016789295.1 Blastocatellia bacterium
CGTTCTATAGTCTTGCAGAAACTACGCAGTGCATTAGCACCACGACCTGCACTCTCTTCCTCAACTATAATTTTGATAGCATCCCAATGAGAAATCTTGTTGAGTGTAGCTGTTGTCTGAATTGCCTCAAGTGTAGCTTTACCTATTCCACGAGGTGGTGTGTTGATGATGCGCGACAGAGCAACATCGTCATTTGGATTGAGCAAGAATTTAAGATAAGCAATGATGTCTTTGATCTCGGCCCTTTCATAGAACGAGAAACCACCAATCATGTTGTAACGTAGGGAAGCACGTCTACAACCTTCTTCAAAAAGACGTGATTGGGCATTGGTTCTGTAAAGAATGACGCAGCGAGTATTCGGGTCGTCTGCAAGGTGGCGTTTGATTCTGTCGGCAACAAAGCTTGCTTCATTATCTCCATCAAATGCTTGGTAGTAACGCAGTTTTTCGCCTTTTTCATTGTCTGTGTGTAGGTCTTTCTCTCTGCGTTGCTTGTTGTTGCGGATGACTTCGTTTGCTGCTTCAAGGATATTCTGTGTTGAACGGTAATTTTTAAGCAGTTTAATAGTCTTGGCTCTCGGATAATGCTTCTCAAAGTCGAGAATGTTTTGAATGTCAGCAGAGCGGAACTTGTAGATAGACTGGTCTGGATCACCAACTACACAAAGGTTCTGTTGCACCTCTGTTAATAGACGTACAAGAGCAAACTGTGGAGGGTTGGTGTCTTGATACTCGTCTATCATTATGTATTGGAAGCGTTCATTGTAGCGTAGACGTGTTTCATTGGAATTGCGCAGCAAGAGAACGGTTTTCAGTAGAAGGTCATCGAAGTCGAGAGCATTGACAGTCATCAGTCGTTCTTGATACATCTTGTAGACACGGGTTGTGGCTTCGCGTTTAAGGTCACTGCCATACTCTACTGCTGTTGAGTGCATATTTTCCCAGGAAAGACCCTTGCTTTTAGCACTGCTGATGGAAGACTGAATGACTTTTGGTGCAATCATCTTCTGATCGATGTTAAGGTCTTTCATACACCCTTTGATAACTTTTAACTGATCGTCGGTGTCATAGATAGTGAAGTCTTTTGTGTAGTTTTTAGTCTGGCCTTCAAAGACAAGCTTGTCTATATCGCGCCTAAGTATACGGACACAGAGCGAGTGGAATGTAGAAATCTGTGGAGGAGGTGAAAGCCGCTCTGGCGCAATCAAGCTCTTTACACGATTCTTCATCTCTTCGGCAGCTTTATTAGTAAATGTAACAGCTAGTATCCTGTCTGGCCTGATCTGCTTCTCTTCTATCAAGTGTGCTATGCGGTAGACTATGACTCTGGTTTTACCAGAACCAGCACCTGCAAGAAGGAGGACTGGGCCATCGGTTGTGGTTACAGCTTCGTATTGCTCGGAGTTTAATTTATCAAGTAGGCTCATAAGTCTTATATGTGCAAGCGATAATATTTTGGTCAAATTCCAGATAAGGAAGATAACAGTTGAAAATAGAAGCAAAAAGTATCTCAGAAGTACAGATCACACGCAAGGGTCAGCAGCGATTGGCTTCTGGCCATTTATGGATCTATAGAAGCGACCTTGAAGAGAGTTCAGAAAGAAGTAAAAAGGGCAAAGGTTCTAGCAAACAGCAATTAGAGCCAGGAAGTATCGTAGAAGTTGTGGGATATAATGGCAAAACTCTTGGCCGTGCACTCTACAGCTCTAAATCACAGATAGCTTTACGAATGTTGACAAGTCGAGATGAGATAATTGATAGAGGATTTTGGAAAAGAAGGCTTGAAATGGCTTTGGCACTGCGCAAACAGGTAGTAATAGATGCAGAAGCTTACAGAGTTGTGCACGGTGAAGCCGATCTTTTGCCTTCACTGATAGTAGATAAATACAAAGACTACCTGGTTATCCAGATGCTTAGTCAAGGGATGGATAGTTTAAGAGAAGTTTGGGTAGAACTTTTAAGTGAGATATTTCAACCCAAGGCAATAGTTGAGCGCAATGATGTTAAGGTAAGAAAACTAGAAGGGTTATCAGAGCAGGTAGCTGTTTTGGCTGGCACGGCTCCTGATGAGATTACAGTAAACCAGAATGGCCTGCTTTTTACTGTCGATCTTTTACGTGGACAGAAGACAGGACTCTTTCTGGATCAGCGAGAGAACCACGCTACAGCAATGCGCTATGCAAAGGGTCGTGCACTCGACTGCTTTACCTTCGTTGGAGGCTTTGCACTTCATATGGCAAAGAGTGCTGAAACTGTTTTAGGTCTCGATGTCTCTGAAGTAGCTATTGCACAGGCAGAGCGGAATGCAAAACTGAATCGATTAAATGTTACTTTTGAAGCAGTGAATGTATTTGACCGGCTCAGAAACTTTTATGATAGTGAAGAGAAGTTTGATACAGTAGTGCTTGACCCTCCGGCATTTGCAAAGAATCGTGAAGCTGTAGAAGGTGCAACACGCGGCTATAAAGAGATAAATATGCGTGCAATGAAATTGATAAAGCCTGGAGGCATTTTAATTACTTGCACCTGCTCGTTCCACGTCAGTGAAGAGCTATTTCTGGGTATCCTTCAGTCTGCAGCAGCCGACGCAGGCAGACAGGT
>JAEUQL010000617.1 GCA_016789295.1 Blastocatellia bacterium
TAAAAGATCAAGTAATAGAGCAGCAAATGAGGCAAATATATGTGTTTGATTAGATGAGAAGATCAGCAAATTCAAAGCCAGAATTTAGTGATAGCGAGGTTTTAATAATAGCCATTAATCCAAGGATGTTTTGGATCAACTTGGCTTTCCCTCTTCTTAAACATTAACTCAAGACTGGGGGTTACCACTGGCTAGACTGTTCTTAAACAAACATGAAAGGATGAGCAGGTGCTCATCCTTGTTTTTCATCGGCCAAATTCCACTGAACGGAGTATATCTTGGAAGGTTCTTTGATACTGACGAGATTCAAGCTGTGGGGTAACAGTTATCACGTAGAAAAGATCGCCTCTGTTAATAAATGCTGTGTAGATACCTACTGATTCAGTCTTTCCAGTAACATCTGAAACGTTGGTAAATAGAGCACCGAGGGCATCACGTCCTGAAAGGTTACCTTTTTTGTATGCTCCTTGTTGGCGCAAATTTGGATTACTTTGGGAAACTGCATTAATAAAACCGTCCAGAGCATCTCTAAGATTATTTGAGTTGGCTTTGCTAACACCTACCATAACACCATGTGTAAAGATGAACTTCCCACCTGCTTCACCATAAGCACCTTCTGGAGCATAGGTTATTTCACTGTTGTTTGAGAGTTCGCGCCAGTTATCGGGAATATCTATCTGAAAAAGTCTGCCTGGAGTGTAGCTGCGGTAACTTGTGGATGGAAGCTCTACACGCCTGCCAATCCGTCCACGCCTTCCACCACTTGTTCCAGAACTGTCATTTCTATCACTTCTATCACTTCTGTTACCTGCAGCAGTTTCTGGTCTTGCAGTTCTCCCAGAGAGCTGTTTGACTCTTGCTTGGACATCATAGAAATCATTAGTATTGCGTACAGGCCGTTCTATTTTGAGCGAATCGGCTTCTTGGTTGATCGTTTTGTATCGATTTCCTGGGTTTGGGTGGCTGCTAAGCCATTCTGGACCACCTCGCCCTCCAGAAGCTTTCTCTATTGTTTGAAACATATTTGCAAGGTCTCGTGGGTCATACCCTGCCCTTGCCATCATCTGTGCACCAAGTAGGTCTGCCTGTCTCTCATAGTCGCGACTGAACCTGAGAAAGTAAGCTCCAACACCTAGTTGACTGCCTTGAGCAACTATGCCACCAAGAGTACCACCAATAATTCCACCTAAGATAGTTCCGGCTGCTGCACCTATCGAATATTTCTGTGCTTTTGCTGCTTGTGCAGTTCCGTGTCTGAGAGCCACGTGGCTTATCTCGTGAGCCATAACACCAGCCAGTTCGCCTTCATTCTTGGCTACTTCTATCAGACCTGTGTTGACGTAGGTAAACCCTCCAGGAAGTGCAAAAGCATTTATATCTTTTGCATCAACTACTTGGAAAGAGTATTCAAACTCTGAAAACTGATACTCTTCTGGAAGCGAATTGACAAGCCTCTTACCTATTCTTTCAACGTAAGTCTGCACCTGTCTATCTCTCATTATAGGCATTTTCTGATTGACTTCGTTGGCTGCTTGGCGACCAAGTTCTACATCTTGGTTAGGTTTGTAAGGGTTCTTTGGTGGAACTATACGAGTCTGAGCAAAGACTAAAGGTGTTAAAGAAAAGATTGTTAAGACAAGGAGAAGACTTATAGTTCTGTTAAGTACGATCATCTTTTTCACGGCCTGCCTCCGTAAACTATTTTTTATAAGCTGCAAGCTTTATTTCTAAAAGGCTTTAATTTTTCTATATCTTTTAGAGCCTATTAGAGGCTATTAGTCTGAAATTGAGTTGCATGAACCAATAGGAATGGTAAAACGAAACAATGTCTTTTCATCGGGTATACTTTCAACCTCTATCTTCCCACCGTGTAACTCAATGTTTTTACGACAGATAGCTAAACCAAGCCCGTATCCACTCTGCTGTTGTCCTGAATTGGTCTGAAAGTATTTCAGAAAAAGTCTAGGTATATCTTCTGCTGCTATACCTTTGCCAGAGTTTGAGATAGTAATTGTAGCAACTCCCCCATCTTCAGTACTGCTACTTATTCTTATCTTTATTTCTCCATGTTCTGGAGTAAATTTTGTTGCATTATCAAGCAGATTGTCAAAAACTTGTGCAAGTTTGAAACGGTCGGCATAGACTTTACCGTTCCAGTCCTCGACTATATCTATCTTTAAAGATTTTGCCAAGATTCTATCTTGAACCTGATTTACAGCATCCTTTGCTAGCATTGCTATGCTGAGAAGTTCTATGGTCAAAGGCTCGCTGGCTTCCAGATATCTAGCTCTCAGAAGAAGGTTCTCTACAAGATTGTTTATCTTTTCGCTACTACGGTGTATGTGTTCTATCTGTCGGCGATGCCTTTCATTTAACTGATCATCGGTTAAAAGTAGCTGTGTGTAAGAGACTATAGCAGTTAGTGGAGAGCGAACATCATGTGCACAGATAGACAGTACTTCATCTTTCAGCCTGTTAGACTCGCTAAGTCTTTCATTGACAGCTTTAAGCTCTTTCAAGCTCTCTTCTAGTTTTGTAGCAAGCTCGTGATCGCGCTCTTTCTGTTTTACAAGCTCTTCAAACTGGTGCTGCTTCTC
>JAEUQL010000618.1 GCA_016789295.1 Blastocatellia bacterium
GCGATTATTGAAGAGCCACCCAGTAAATTGGTGAAGAATACCGTAAGGACATATCCAATTACAGAAAAATCTTCCCAAAATAAAAGTTGGAATTATCAATACAAGCGACCAGAGCAAACCTTTATAGACTGTGTGTGTAGTGATTGCTGTCGCTATGCCAACTAATGGATCGGCTTCTAGAAAAAGTGAAACAGGATAGCCTTTCAAATAGCTAAACTCTGTCACAAAACAGAAGAATAGAAAAAGACTGAAGAAGAATATTTGGACGAGAATACGTACAGTTGTAATCCTCATAGTTTTTTACCTGCTCAAATGGTCAGCTCTCGTATATTTAGTTCTTTCCAGTTTCTATTTCCTGCTCCTCGTTCGTGTGCATAGACAAGGTATTGAAGTTTTTCCGGGTCACGACCGAGAAGAGTATAACCATAAGCATCAACAGCCACTTGATCGACGCCTGCAATGATGGTGTTTCCAGCAACAACGTCGCTCATTCGTCCGCCTGTCGGCCCATTGCTCATCAAGATTCTGGTTGCGTCAAGAATAACGAATGTAGGTGTCATCATTAAGGCAAGGTCATAGACTATATTGTGAATATCTTGGTGAAAACGGTTACGCCGTCCGCCAAGCAGTCCATACCAGTTCTTTATTGTCATAGAAGCATGGCAAAGGTTGTGGTCTTTAAGAGGTGCTACGCCAATAACCTTTGTAGCACGTTGAAAGGGTTTGTAGAAGAAAGGCCACGGCTTTTTGATTGCAAAAGATGGTCGGCTTTTGTCACTAGAGACGGTCAAGTCTTGGAAAGCATTTGAATCTGGATAGATGACTTTGGCTCCTGCTTGGAGTGCAGCATCTCGGATACCAGATTTATAGAAAGCTCCTTCGGGTGCATTTATTGGGTTGTCAGCAACTATTACCTCTTTTGCTCCTGCCTCATAACAGTATTTAACTACAGCCATTAAGACGTCTGGGTTGGTAGTTGCTCCAAGGATTGGTGCACGGTCAAAAGCCACATTCGGCTTTACCATAACAATATCGTTGCGCTTGATAAAATGTTGAAAACCTCCAAGCTCACCTACAGCAGCTTTTATCATCATTGCTGTATCAGTGCCGTGAACAATAGCCATTTTGGGGCTGGCCGAGGAGAGTTCAACACTAAACTTTGGAAGAAGTAGAGGAGGTTTTCCAGTCAGACCTGCATCACCTTGTCTATCCCAGATTGCTGACAAGCCAGCTACCGAACCTGCACAGACAAGCCCAGTTGTGGCTAAACCACGGATCATCTCTCTTCTACCGATCTGTTTGGTACTTACTTTTTCAGTAGTCTGCTTAGACTCTCTCTTGCTCATTAGCGCCTCCAATAAAAAGCGTGCTGATTTAATGATTTTAGAAGGTAGGCTAAAAAAGCCATTATAGCACTGAGGCTGTAAGGTTGTGAGCTTATATTTTAACTGTAGCTGTTGATTGTCGGAAAATTTAGATTTAGCAGTAACTTTAGACTATCGATAAGCCAAATTTCTGAGTTCTTGCACAAACTGGTATGGAAAATGGTTAAAAAATGATGAGAAGATAAGAGAACTTAAAGACTTTAACTCTTTCTTTTAGAGATTGAAGCCATATCTTCTCTAATAATGAAGCTTCTTTATAAGATATTACGCTTTTACTGATGACAAATGAGGTTTACTCATAAAGTATAGTCATTTCTTTGAGACAGAATAAGCTTTCTTTGTGAAAGAAAAGGCTTTCTTTAAGAAAGAAAGAGCATTCATTGAGAGTTTAAGAAGAGAAATGTCTGATTTAGGGCTTTTCAAAAGCAGCTATTGTCTCAAGCATCTTAAAACAGAAGAAGAAGTCTTTCTTAGTTCTATAGATGGCGTTGTTGTCTGGCTCAAAAAGTAGCTTATACATTAAATTTTGTGTAGGCTGATAATCCTTACAAGAGAGTTTTCATCATCAGCTTACACAAAAATTTCATTGCTCTATGGTTTACTCAGATGGCAACTAGTAGAGATTTCAGTTTGCACTGCAGTAGTCTTTAGACTCTTTAATCTCTTTCAAAGTTACGGTTGAGCCTTGACGAACTACGTATTCAGAAGCTCCATATTTGTCTGCGCCTTTCTTCCAATTATATGTGTAGCCAAGTCTTGTCCAAGGATATCCATCTAGCTTGAGAGGTGTTGCAATAATGTAGGAGCTGAGCATCTGGTTTCCTATCCATATCTTATGCTCATCAGAAGTACCATCTGGAAAGAACTCTCCACACTCTTGTTGGCTAGGATCTGGGCAGGGATACTTGGTTGTTGTGTCTGGGTTGGGTGCTGGCCTGAAAATATCGCTTTGCTTTACTTCTAAAGTATAAAAGTGAGTGTACCTTGTATTTGGATGTAGACCAAGCAACTGGTTTAGAAAACGATTCAGTTCAGTAGTCACAGTTTTACACTTATCTTTAACCTCTGGAACGGCTGTTACCCACACTTGGCTACTACAAACACAATCGGTGTCGCCAACTTTGCAGGCAGAGCCATCGGGTTTTTTACAGCCAAAGCTTTCAGGTGTTGTAAAAGTGACAACCAAAGCAATCTGGTTTGTAGGGTCGAAT
>JAEUQL010000619.1 GCA_016789295.1 Blastocatellia bacterium
TGCAAGTTCCCCTTTAATCTGAAACTTGGTGTTTACAGGGTTTTGGTCTGTTGTTGCGAAAAAGAAAAAACAGGTAGTGGAGGAGAAATTTTCACTACCTGTGTCAGTGTCTAGCAGTTTTGTCACTATCTGGAATGTCTCTGATCTCTACCCTATCCTTCTAGAATCTGATTCAACAGCTATTTAACCGTTACTTGTATTTGTCGAGGCTGTGCCTCTGTTTTCTTTGGTAGTGCTATTTCCAGCACACCATTTTTGTAGCTTGCTTTCACATTATTCACATCTGTATTGTTTGGTAGCGAGAAGCTACGGCTAAAACTTCCTGACGGACGCTCTTGTCTATTTATCTTAAGGTGTTTGCCTTCTTCAAAGGGTTTGCGTTCACCAGAGAGTGTAAGTACATTATTTTCAATGTTGAGCTTAAACTCTTTGTCATTCATCCCTGGCAGTTCTGTAAGCAGCACTATCTCACTGCTTGTCTCATATATGTCAACAGCAGGGGTCCAACTGCGGTTCTGCTTTGTTTCTTCAGTAGCAGATGGCTCAGAGAATCTGTCCAAATGTCTCTGCATATCTCTTAGTGCACGAAATGGGTCGTAGTAGATATTCATAAACTTTCTCTCCTTTACTTTTCTATGAAAGACTTTTTGCAAAGCCAGCTTTTTGCAAAGCACTGTTAACCAACGTTTATAGAGATCTGACGAGGTTTATTAGCTTCTTGTTTTGGTAAACAGATTGTCAGAACACCATCTTTGAGTTCTGCTGTGATCTTGTCTGCATCTATATCTAGAGGTAGAGAGAATGTGCGTTGGAAACGTCCTGAATAACTCTCTTTGCGGTGATACTTGACTCCTTCTATTTCTTCGTTCTTGCGCTCGCCGGAGACGGTCAGTGTGCGGTTCTCATACTTTACTTGAAAATTGTCGGCACTAAATCCTGGTACATCGCCTGCAAGATAGAACCCATCCGTGTCTTCATAGATGTCGATAGCAGGGCCATAAGAAACACCAAGATCTTCTGTACCAAAATTGAATGGAAAACCAAAAAATTGCCTGAACAGATCATTCTGTACACTTGGCTTTGCTGCAGGTGCTCTGTTAACAGATGCTTTTGTCATTGTTTTAGATCCTCCTATTAGAAAAGTTGATTGTTTTCTTATCAAGTTTCTTTATGGCATCAATATAAAAACTGAATATATCTTTGTCAAGGGAAATTTTCGGTGAGTTTGCAACTAGTTTTTATTGCCTTTAAGGGTTTAAAGAAGATACGGATGATATCTGATTATCTAGACTTGACAAAAGGAGACTCAACAAAAATAATATGGAAAGTGAAAGCCAAATGACCGGCCAAATAAGGAGAGTATAAACATATGAATGGAACTTCTAACATAGCGCAGTTTCCGGTGATTCCACTCAAGAACACAGTAATCTTCCCAAACATGGTACTACCCCTGTCTGTAGGACGTCGTCGCTCTCTTCTAGCTGCCGAATCAGCACTCGGCACAGAAGAGAAGTTGGTAGTGGTGGTCACCCAGCGCGAATCTTCTACAGAAGAGCCGTTGGCAAGTGATCTGTACAAGGTAGGCACGCTTGCTGTAATAAGACGGTCGGTTCGACTCAACGATGATAATGTACAGTTGATTGTTCAAGGTTTATCAAGAGTTGAAATAATGGATGTCAATATTTCAGCAGATAACTATCTGTTAGCTACTACAAAAACTTTACCAGAATTAACCGATACATCGGTCGAAACAGAAGCTTTAAGGCGTTCTATAAATGAGCACGTAGCCAAAGCTATTAATCTTATACAGAATATTCCTCAAGAACTCTCATCTCTAATAGTATCAACAGACGATCCAGTGAAGCTTTCTTACTTGCTGGCTACCCTACTTAACCTCGATATTGAAAAAGAGCAGAGGATTCTTGAAGCCAACACAAAACTCGATCTACTTAAACTGATTCATCACCACGTATCACACGAGTTGCAAGTGCTTGAGATGAGGCAGAAGATACAAGGTGATACCCAGGCCGAGATGAACAAAGCTCAAAGAGACTACATACTGCGTCAACAGCTCAAACAGATACAGAAAGAGCTTGGTGAAGAGGATTCAGAGCAGGCCGAAATAGAGGCTCTTAGGCAGAAGATAGAAGAGGCAGGGCTTTCTGAAGAGGTGAGCAAAGAGGTAATGCGTGACTTGAAGCGTTTGGAGCGGCTGCAATCTAACTCGCCCGATTATCAAGTCCTCAGAACTTATCTTGAGATAGTTACTGAGCTTCCTTGGAACAATCAGACTGAAGATAACCTTGACCTAAAGCACGCAAGACAAGTACTTGAAGAAGATCATTATGGTCTGGAAGAGATAAAAGACCGCATCATTGAGCATTTGGCAGTAATGAAGCTCAACAAAGAAGCCAAATCGCCAATCCTCTGCTTTGTAGGCCCTCCGGGTGTTGGTAAGACTTCTTTGGGTCAATCAATAGCTCGTGCCCTTGGTCGCAAGTTCGAAAGAATGAGCTTGGGAGGTGTGCACGATGAAGCCGAACTGAGAGGACCTCGACGCACATACATTGGTGCTATGCCAGGGCGCATCA
>JAEUQL010000061.1 GCA_016789295.1 Blastocatellia bacterium
ATTCAAATCAGGTTCTCGTTGAGGCTTTATTTATGCAAAATTATTTTAAAGGACTCTGGAGTCATACGTGGTCATTAGCAGTAGAAGAGCATTTTTATTTGCTTTTGGCTCTATTATTTGTTGTATTAAATAAATTAAAAAAGCTTTGTGAAAGAGGAAAACAGCTATGTTTAGAAATATTCGTGAAGATTGGAAGACTTATGAAAGAGATATCTACCGCCAAGGTTTTTGGGTAATGTGTGTATATCGATTTGGAAGGTGGAGATACACAGTCAGACCTTCTTTACTGAGAAAACTATTCTCTTTTGTCTACAAGCTTATGAAGATAACTGTTCAGATATTGACAGGGATAGATCTTCCGTGTGAAGCAACTGTTGGATGTAGGTTAAAAATAGAGCATTTTGGAGGAATAATTATTAGTGGAGATACCGTTATTGGTAATGATGTGATAGTTAGAAATGGTGTCACCATAGGTCTAAAAAGAACTGAAGAACGTGGTGCTCCTGTAATAGGCAATCGCGTAGACATTGGTGCAGGAGCAAAGATTCTGGGTAAGATCGTTATAGGCGATGATGTTGCAATTGGAGCAAATGCTGTTGTATTGACAGACGTTCCGTCACACTCTATTGCTGTTGGCATTCCAGCCAGGATAATACCAAAAAAGAGAGTAACTCTTGAAAGTGTTGCTGCTTAGAAAGACTGAAAAATTAGAACTACTATTTTCCTTCGAGACTGCTCCACTGGCCAGACTGAATGAAACTAGCCCAATAGTAAGGATTCTTATGTTTTTTACTCCTTAGCATCTGCAGTTGGGCTTTTTGGAGAGCATCACTTCTTCCTTCACCTACTTTGAGCCTCTTGTAATAGTTGACCATCAACTCCTTGGTTGCTTTGTCTGATACTTGCCACAAGCTTATCATCTGGCTTTCACTACCTGCTAGTACCAAGGCTCTTCTGAGTCCATAGACTCCTTCTCCATTCTTGACTTCTCCCACTCCTGTATCACAAGCCGATAGGACTACTAGCTTCGTTCCTCTCAGATCAAGATTTGCTGCTTCCAAAGCTGTCAGTGTGCCATCGCTCTGGTTGCTTCCTCCTTCGTTTGCTCCTGCAAAGAATAGGTAGGAACGTAGCAATGGATTTTCGTTTTTCTCTTTTTCTAAATTTATGTCTAAATCTTTGTTGTCTTGTTGTACCAAAAGCCTAGTCTCTTTTGAGTTTTCTCTTTTTGTATCTTCCATAAAATAGCCGTGTGTCGCTATGTGAAGAATTTCTGGTCCAGAGACTTGTTTGATACTTTCCTCTGTTGCTTGTTTA
Source organism: Blastocatellia bacterium (assembly GCA_016789295.1). Lineage (GTDB taxonomy): Bacteria > Acidobacteriota > Blastocatellia > Chloracidobacteriales > JADJPF01 > JAEUQL01. The sequence continues at coordinate 1,318 of JAEUQL010000061.1, forward strand.
TCCATTCTCAGCTCTGCCTGATTGAACATTTTTTTGACGCTTCTACCTTCTTCTGCTGTAGCTGGAAGTCTTTTGAGTGCTGTAAACTTCCTCCCTTTTAATATCAACTCTTCTGCCTGTCCATAATCGGGATCTGCAAAGATAATGGGTGCTTGATGACTCTTTACTTTGTTTTGTAGTCTAAGCAGATCTCTTCCACTTGTTAAATAGCTAAGTTTGTATTTCTCTATTAAATAGTTACCTTTTTTATCTAATAGTGCTGCAAAGGGTATGAGGTTAAGAGAGCCATCTGGTGATAGCAGTAGTTGATTCTTATTTTCTGTCAGTTCTACTACTGGTTTTATTACTTTTTGATAGAGTTTATATGACAGAAATCTGCTATTTTTTTTCTCTCTCAATCTTTTTCTAAACTCTGTTGTAAGTCTATCTATCTCTGATACTGCTCCTAGATCTGTCCACTTTATTTTCCCTTTATTATCAAGGATATAAACTATGTATCTACTAGGTTCATAAGTATCTTTTTTAAAATTATAAGGATGATAAGAAATAAACTCTATCAACGCTGCTTTTTCTGGAATTGCTCTTGATACCTCTTTTACATCTACCATCTGCGTTTCTGTTCTATATTCTGCACTCTTTTGGCTCACTTTCGATTCTAACTCTTCTACTTGCTGTTCTAATTCTTTAACCTTTTTTTTATGTTTGTCTAATCCCTGTTTTACTTCACTTTTCAATACAACTGTTGACAACAAAGCCTTTGTATTGGCCAAATTAGTTAAAAGCTCTTTGTCTTCTGCACTGGCTCTTTGTCTCAACACTTCTATGCTTGATGCCATTGCATCTAAAGACCGCCCCTTTCTTCTCAAAACGGCTGTTAAAGCTGTTGATGCTGCTTTTCTATTATTTGGTAAATATTGAAGATGAAGAGATAGTGTTTGGTTAAATTCATAGTAGGTCTGATTTAAGTAGGCTAACTTGTGTCTTTCTGAACCAGTAAATAGATTTCTTGAAAATTCTTCTTCTCTTGCATTATCTGCCTCTATCTTATATTCCAACCCTTTCTCCAGATCTTTTTTCAAGGTGTAGAAAATAGCAATATTGTTAAAGATAGATACTGTATGTGGGTGCTTAGATCCAAGTAGAGATATATTAATTTCCAAAGCTTGTTTGAATAAAGTTTCTGCTTCTTCATACTTTCCTTGCTTATAATGCAAGGAAGCAAGACTATTTATAGTCAGAGCCGTATCAGGATGGTTTAGCCCTAAAGCTACCTTTCTTATCTCCAAAGCTTGTTTAAATAAAGTTTCTGCTTCTTCATATCTTCTTTGCTTCTCATACAAAAGAGCTAGGCTGTGGACACTCAGGGCTGTGTCAGGATGGTTTGACCCTAGAACGGCTTTTCTTATTTCCAGAGCTTGTTTGAATAAAGACTCAACTCCTTCATACCTTCCTTGTTTCAAGTACAATATAGCGAGATTATATAATCTATGAGCCGTTTCAGGATGGTTTAACCCCAATAAAGACTTAGTTATTTCAAGAGATTGCTTATATAAAGACTCAGCTTCGCTGTACCTTCCTTGGCTGTAATACAAAAGTGCCAAATTGTTAATGCTAGAAGCTGTCATAGGATGATTTAACCCTAGCTGTGACTTGACAATATCTAGAGCTTGTCTATATAGAGGTTCAGCTTCGTTGTATCTTCCTTGCTTTCTATACAATTCAGCAAGGTTATTGAGGCCAGAAGCAGTTGATGGATGATTTAACCCTAGTTGTGATTTAATAATCTCAAGAGATTGATTATATAAAGTCTCGGCTTCACTGTATCTTCCTTGATTTTCATACAATGAAGCAAGTTTGTTGAGACTCTGTGCTACACCGATATGATTTAATCCAAGTAGAACTTTTCTTATTTCCAGAGCTTCCTTGAATAAAGGTTCAGCTTCTTCATATCTTCCCTGTGCTGAATACAAAGTAGCAAGATTATATAGGCTATAGGCTGTAGTAAGATTACTTGCTCCAAGCAGCAATCTGTTTATCTCCAGAACTTGCTTGAATAAAGGTTCAGCCTCTTCATATCTTCCTTGTCTTAAATACAAGGCAGCCAGATTTCCTAAGCTAGAGGCTGTATCAGGGTTATTTACTCCAAGCAGCGATCTGTTTATTTCCAGAGCCTGCTTGAATAAAGGCTCAGCTTCTTCATATCTTCCTTGTGCTGAATACAAATTAGCTATATTGCCTAGAATAGATGCAGTCTCACGAGTATTTAATCCTAACAGAGATTTAGTTATTTCTAGTACTTGCTTGTATAAAGGCTCGGCCTCTTCATATCTTGCTTGACCTTCATAGGATATAGCAAGATTATTAAGAGTTGATGCAGTATCAAGATGGTTAACTCCAAGCATACTCTTTCTTGTTTCAAGAACCTGTTTTAACAAAATCTCACTCTCTTTGTATTTACCTTGTTGGTAAAGTGTTACTGCTTTAATACTTAGCCTTGTAGCTTCTTGCAAAGCTTTTATCTTCTTATCTTCACCAGCTTTTGCTGTTCTTTGTGCGTCAATTTTGATCTCGTATCTACCTAAAGGAGCACTTTTTTCTAGTGAAGAAACTTCTATCTTGTAGAGACCGCTCTTTTCTGTGACTAGTTCTACAGGCTCTTCTCCCTGAGTCCCGTTTGGGCTGTCTATCTCAAAGATCTCTTTTGCTTCTGGATCATAGACTTTGACTAGTACATCTATGCCTTTCTGTTCTACCACTATTTTTATATATTCATTCTCCTTTGCCTCTAAATAGAAATCTTCTTTCTCTTCTCCTTTGAGCTGTTTACTAATCATTTCTCCTATCTTTAGTCTATTTTCTGTAGGTTTTACTGTTTGTCCATAAATAATAGTTTGTGTTAAATGAAAAATGAGAATAAAAGATATTATCCTTAAGGTTTTTTCAAAAATTTTATTAGATTTTATTGGGGCTTTGCTCATCAGATTCATAGGTAAACTCTCCTGTTAGATCCTATCTTTATATAACAGTGCTTTTTGATAAAATTTTATATTTACAGTTTAGACTTTGCAGAAGCAGCCACTTCTCTCTTGTTACTGATTAGGTGCTTCTTTGAAAAGCGGGAAGTTTTAAACTGTTAATGACTAATTCTATTCATCATTATCGTCAATAAAATCGTCCAGTCGCGATCTAGAACGCTTCTCTTTTCCGGGTTTGGATATTGAACGGTTTTCAAAAGTTACAAACTCTCCAAGTGCACCAAGAATAGTTTCTGGTGTAAGTTGTTCAACTTTTACACCTTTTTCATACCATATGTTGAAACGTGAACCTGCATCTAAAGCTTTATCACGAATCCGATCTTTATTGATAGCAGTTTGACGGCGTGCATCTTCTTGATAGATGCGGTTTTCTCGTTCTCTTCTATCGCGCAGAAAGTCTATCTCGCGCTGTAGACGCCTTCTTCTCTCTGGGTCTGTCTCATTTTTCAGTTCTTTTTCGAGCCGATCTTCTTCAGAGCTTTTATTAATTATTCTGGGACTAACATATCCAGTGTCATCACCTGCAACACCGTATCCACCACCACCAAGTTGGAATTCAATATTTTTCTTATTAATCTTTATTTTTGTAATTAGTATTTCGTCTCCTTTACGAACAGCCCTACCGTGCTCACGAATCCTATTTGAATACTCTGAATAATCGACTTGTACTTCACGTTCTGGATATATATCGATACCATCTTTTGTTGCAGGCATATCTATATTGATAACAACAGTTTTGCCTTCAAAAAACTTTTTGAGTTCAGCTTCTTTCTGTTTAATTGTATCTTGTGCTTCTGCAAACTGGCTTAAACAGAGCAGGAAGATAGCGACAATTAGCAATCGACTCTTCAGATACATTCTCTTTAACCTCGCTATAAGTGTTTTCTCCCATAAGCATGGAAATTTTTATTTATCTGTCTGAAACCATTTTCGATGCTCTCTTTATGGTGAGATCAGTCATGATTAAACGTGAAAGCTCAGTAGAGATCGATAAAATAAAGGTTGCTTCCATTTTATCGCTTGACAACGGTCTTAAACTACTACAACTAGTAAATAGCCTCTGTAAATCTCTATAGCAGAAAGCTTGTAAGGCAGAAATATGTGGCTCTGTAGGCTATTTTCTACACTTTGATGCTGAGGCGTTACAAAAAACATTTGTATTGATATGAATTTGTAAGGATAATGTGGATACACTTGCCTAAAGAACTTTCATTCATAATTTCAAGGCATAATACACGAACCGATATTGAAGGAGTCTATACGAGATGAGCAACCAACTATTTGCCAGAAAACCACTGGAGATGCTGCTCGAAGAATTAAAAGGAGAAAATAGGCTTCGGCGCGTTCTCGGTCCTGTGCAACTTACCAGCTTGGGTGTGGGTGCCATCATTGGCACAGGCATATTTGTTTTGACTGGTGTTGCTGCACACGATAAGGCAGGGCCAGCGCTGATGCTCTCATTTGTAGTTGCAGGTCTTGCCTGTGTCTTTGCTGCTCTCTGTTATGCAGAGTTTGCCTCAATGGTACCAGTTGCTGGGTCTGCTTACACTTACGCATATGCAACGCTTGGTGAACTTTTTGCTTGGATTATCGGCTGGGATCTTGTGCTTGAGTATGCTGTAGGTTCGGCAACTGTGGCTCACGGCTGGTCGAAGTATTTTCAAGACTTTATAGGCATATTGGGATTCAAGATACCAGCGGTCTTCACTACTGCGCCCTTCGACTATGACCCTGCTGTGGGCCATTTTGTCGCAACTGGCGCAATGTTTGACCTTCCTGCTCTGGTAGTAACTTTCATAGTTACAATAATTCTGGTTGTAGGTATTCAAGAAAGTGCCAGCTTCAACTCTGCAATGGTTATTGTTAAAGTAGTTGTTGTGCTCTTCGTTATTGCTGTAGGAGCTTTCTACATCAAGCCAGCAAACTGGGAGCCTTTTGCTCCTTATGGATTAACAGGAGTGGGAGTGTTTGGCAAAACGCTACTTGGCCAGACTGGAAAAGGTGGAGAGCCTCTTGGAATGCTTGCGGGAGCAGCAACCATCTTCTTTGCTTACATAGGGTTTGATTCGGTATCTACTCACTCTGAAGAAGCTCGCAATCCCCAGCGTGACGTTCCTATTGGTATTGTCGTCTCTCTCGTTGTCTGTACACTTCTCTACATTGCAGTAGCTGCAGTACTTACCGGAATGGTTCCTTACAAGGATATCAATATTGATGCTCCAGTATCTGATGCATTCAAGAATGTTGGTCTAGCCTGGGCACAGTTTCTCATCTCTGCTGGCGCACTTGCTGGTATAACTTCAGTGCTTCTGGTAATGATGCTTAGCCAGCCACGTGTTCTTCTAGCAATGGCTCGTGATGGACTTGTTCCTCCAGGATTTTTTGGAGCAATCCACGATAAGTTCCGTACACCTTGGAAATCGACCATCCTTACAGGCTTCTTTGTTGCTGCTATGGGCGCATTCCTTCCACTCAGAATACTTGCAGAGCTTGTAAACATCGGTACACTACTGGCTTTTGTGATAGTCTGTGCAGCCGTTTTGATTATGAGAAGAACACACCCAAATGCAGAAAGACCTTTCCGCGTTCCATTTGTTCCGCTAGTACCAATTCTTGGCATTGCAATCTGTCTGCTGCTGATGTTTTCACTTCCGGCTGAAAATTGGCTTAGGCTCATAGGATGGCTGGCACTCGGATTTGTTATCTATTTTGCCTATGGTCGTTACCATAGCACTATGCGAGATGTACTGAAAAAGTAGCTCTTTCTAAGTAAAAGAAGAGTTTTTTGAGAAAAATTTTTGTAAAACTGATAATAGGGGAGGGCTGTTTCTCTAGTCCTCCCCTATTCTTACTTGAGATTGGAGGAACCCCATAATGAGCACTGCACCAAACAAAGTTATCTTTTCCATGGTGGGTGTTAGCAAGTACTACGACAAGAAACCTGTGCTGAAAGATATCTACCTTTCATACTTCTATGGTGCAAAGATAGGTGTTATAGGTCTAAATGGTTCTGGTAAAAGCTCTCTGCTCAGGATCATTGCAGGTATAGATAAAAACTTTTTGGGAGAGACGGTACTTTCTCCAGGCTACACAATTGGTTACTTGGAACAAGAACCTCAGCTAGAAGCTGGAAAAACTGTCAGAGAGATCGTCGAGCAAGGAGTACAAGAAGTTGTTAACTTACTCAAAGAGTTTGAACAAATAAACGAAAAATTTGCCGAGCCTATGAGTGATGACGAAATGTCTGATCTCTTGGAACGCCAAGGCATAGTGCAGGAAAAACTAGATACTCTTGATGCTTGGGATCTTGATAGTCGTCTGGAGATGGCAATGGATGCACTTCGTTGTCCACCAAGTGATACTATTGTAGATCTTTTGTCAGGAGGTGAGCGCAGGCGTGTAGCTCTTTGTAGATTACTGCTACAAAAACCAGATATTTTACTGTTAGATGAACCTACAAACCATCTAGATGCTGAATCGGTGGCGTGGTTAGAACAGCACTTACAGAAATATCCTGGCACAGTTATAGCTGTTACACACGACCGCTACTTCCTCGACAATGTTGCTGGTTGGATTCTCGAGCTTGACAGAGGGCAAGGAATACCTTGGCAAGGAAACTACTCTTCTTGGCTTGAACAGAAACAGACAAGACTGAAGCAGGAAGAGAAAACAGAATCAGAGCGACAGAAGACTTTGGAGCGAGAACTTGAATGGATCAGAATGTCTCCAAAAGGTCGTCAGGCAAAAGGAAAGGCTCGCATCAATGCTTATGAGTCCCTTCTCAACCAAGAAACTCAGAAGAATGTGCAAGAGCAACTTGAAATATATATCCCGCCAGGCACACGGCTTGGTGACCTCGTGATAGAAGCCAAAGGTGTCAAAAAAGCTTATGGCGATAATATACTCTTTGAAGATATGAATTTTGCACTTCCTCCAGGAGGTATTGTTGGCGTAATAGGTCCAAATGGTGCAGGAAAGACTACGCTTTTTCGCCTTATTACAGGTCAAGAACAGGCAGATGAAGGAAGTTTCAAGACAGGAGAGAGTGTAAAGCTTGCCTATGTTGACCAGAGCCGCGAAACTCTCAACCCAAATAGAGCACTTTGGGAAGAGATATCCGATGGGCAAGAGACTATTATGTTGGGTAATCGCCAAGTTAATGCACGCTCTTACGTAGCAAGGTTCAACTTTTCAGGCTCAGACCAACAGAAAAAAGTAGGGACTTTGTCAGGAGGTGAGCGCAACAGAGTCCACCTTGCAAAAGTACTCAAGCAAGGAGCAAATGTTCTGCTACTGGACGAGCCTACCAACGATCTCGATGTGAACACTATGAGAGCACTTGAAGAAGCTCTGGAGAATTTTGCTGGTTGTGCAGTAGTGATCAGCCACGACCGATGGTTCTTAGACCGCATCGCTACACACATACTAGCTTTTGAAGGTGATAGTAAAGTTGTATGGTTTGAAGGAAACTATTCCGACTATGAAGCAGACCGCAAGGCTAGACTTGGTGCTGCTGCCGACCAACCTCACCGCATCAAGTACCGCCACCTCACAAGAAGTTAGTTGCTGAAAATAATAGGTGAAAAAAAAGATGGCTATACAAAAGTTTGTATAGCCACTTCTATTGTTGAGTGAATTAACGTGAATACGTGAATAAGAACTAATGCCTTGAATTGACACTCCCAGTGCTAAAATAGAGAGATTCTTTTGGTTGCTATGAAAGTAGCCAAGGCTCTTATTACTTCCAAAACAGAATCAACTACGTGCACAACCAGAGGTACTTCAAAACATTGGAAACGTTCACTATATAGAAGCGTAAAGTCTGGCTGTTTAGTGACAAATGTTTGAAAACTTTTTCCGGTTTTTATCCACAAGCTTTAAACCGGTGAATAATTGCCAGAATCAGGGCTGTAGCCCAGTCTCGCTCTATCGTGTTCTTTGTGCCAGTGGCTCTGTATCTTGTGATAGCTTGTGGACTGAGCTTCTACAAAACTGTGGCCATCCCAAGTACGCATGCTGATATGCACATGACTTTTGTCAAGGCTTATCAAATTATAACCATTTGGCTCTCCACGACCACGTTTAGAAATAGCCGTACCAGCATGAGCAACAAGAATAGAATGACCCGTCTGGTAGTGCTGTTTTAGATCGGCTGTGTAGCTCTTGTGAGTGTGTCCTGCAAGTACAAGGTTGACTCCACACAACTCTATTCTTCTAACAACATCGGCTGCTCTTCGGATAAGTGCTGGTGCACTGTTGTCTGGTGGAGGAACAAACTGATGGTGAACTACTAGAACCTTGAACAGATTTGATGAGAATGTGTGAAACTTGGCTTCAATGTGTCTAAGTTGATCAAACGATATAGCTCCATTCTTTAGTGTAAGAGAACGTGCAGTGTTGATGCCAACTACAGCTATCTCTTCATCAACAAATGTCGGATTGAGGTTGTCTGTAATATAGCGTTTGTATCTATCAAGTGGCCGGATAAATCTATTAACTACATTGTAGAGTGGAATATCGTGGTTGCCTGGAACTATGAGGCTTGGATGAGAGAAGCGGTCAAAGTAGTTTTTAGCTGCAATAAATTCATCGTGTTTAGCTCGTTGGGTCAGATCGCCACTAACGACTATAAGTGAAGGAGTATGTGCTTTGAGATCTAGTAACAGACCTTCTGCTATCTTTCTATCTTCCCGGCCAAAGTGTAGGTCTGATATATGAGCAACTGTTCTCATAAGCTATTCTCCAATAGATTTATAGTGTGGGAGTATGACCTTGAGTGCTTTTGGAAGAATGCGGTAGTGCAGAGGTGGGCGCATTCTGAAGACTTCTCCATCGAGTGATACACGAACCTTTTTTCTTCGAGTCTCTATCCAGACCTCTTGAACGCTCTTTGTCTCAAAATCTGTAGCTTGTTCTAGGCTGTTAGAGAGTGCCTGAACTGTCAGTTTCAGCATAGAGAACCTACTACTACAATTTGGAATATAGAGACAGAGTATACCATCCTGCAGAGTTGCTCTAGTACCAAGAGTGAAGAGATCTATGCTGTATTCGTTATTTCCCACAAAAACAAAAGGTGTAGTGCGTCTGAGAGTCTCTCCATCTGCCGAAAGTCTAACTTGGTGAAGAGGAAAGCGGCGCAGTATCATCAGTGCAGCTAAAAGCATTGCTATCCACTTGTTACGGCCAAAGCGTTGGCGTAGCCCTTCACGCCTTTTAACTATTTGTGGATAGAGTCCAATACTTGAATTATTTACAAAGACCCGTCCGTTGACTTCTGCAACATCTATAGCAGTGACCTTGCCTTGGGCAACTACTCTGGCGGCCTCTTCAAGATCGAGGGGAATTTCTAAATCCTTGGCAAAATGGTTGAGTGTGCCAAGAGGTAAGACTCCAAGTGGCATATCTGTCCCAACAATTACAGAAGCAACAGTACTGATGGTTCCATCTCCACCACCAGCAATTATTGCATCCGCTCCAGACAGTAATGCTTCTTTGGCAGCTTCTGTCAGATACTTTGCCTTTGTTACTCTCACTTCAGCATCAACACCAACTTGTTGAAATGCTGCTGAAATAGTTTTAACTATTCCCGATCTCTGAAAAGTAGTAAACGAGCCAGCCCCACTGTTGATAATAGCTACTATGCGCATTGTTCGAATTTCTGAGAGAGATGAGATTTACACCAGTATAGTTGTAAAATCTTCTTTAGTCTTCCTAAAGCAAGAATCTTCTTCGATTTTCTACAAATCTCCCGCAATTCCAAAATGGTATAAGAAGCTAGAACTTGATGGCCTTGAATCTCTTGCTGAAGCCATCTTTGACTTCAGCTCTGTTGATGATCTTCTATCTTTGTTTAAGAGATAGTATTCAAGCTGGCTCAAACGACATTATATAAAGCTAGCTTATTGAAGCTTGAAGAAGCTGTTGAAAATCTCCTCAAACATTAGCAGTGTTTGGGGAGAAAGTGCAAAGAGTATATAGAAAATGGTTGACTTTAATAAATACTTACCATAGAATCGCTGAGCTAGTTACAGATGGTTTTGATAACTACAAATTCCCTTCATCAATAAATTTCTCGTGATATTAAAACTGAATAGTGGTAGCGAAAGGCTCAACAAGGCTGTTGAGTTTTGCTGCTTTGATTGGTGGAACTTTAGGAGGTAGAACTTGAAGGAGTATCCGAAATTCTTAGAGCTTTTTAGAAGCTTGGAGATAGCAAGCCTGCTCTCGTTCAAGACTGTATTGATAAACTTTAGAAGATAAACTGGTTAAAGAATTACAAGAGAATAGCTGCTGCAACAGCAGCATTAGCTCTACTTATCTTTGGAGCAAAGTATCTTCCAACAACAACTCTGCCTCCAGAAGAGCAAACAACTACTACTAGCAGTCCAACAAAGGTCAAGCCAACTCCAGTAATCTCTGATGAGAAGTTGATGAGAATTGCAAAAAACTATGAAGAAGCTTGTGAAAAGCTAAAAAACAATCGCTTTGATCTCGATGCTATCTTGCTGAGAGCCGAATCTGCCGAACAACTGAATCTTT
>JAEUQL010000620.1 GCA_016789295.1 Blastocatellia bacterium
AAGCCAGTGATTGATAGAGTACTTCCTCTGTCAGAGGCAAAAGTAGCACAAGAGCTTAGCGAAGCAGGTCACACGCGAGGCAAAATAGTCCTAAATGTTATTGATTAAATCTTGCCTAAAAAGGTCTGATCTGTGGACTTTTAAAAAGTTTACAGATTCAGACCACCAGTGTAGAAATTCTCACCATACATTGAAAAAAGTTAATAGACTTATTAAGAGGATTTATATTTCTATATCGGGATTATTTTTAGTAAAAAATAATTTACTTTCTATTTTAGAAGATTTGCATATAATCTCTTTTTCTTAAGATTTAAAAGTTAGAGTACTTGCATACTCTTTTAGTCAGGTAGACATTGATTTTTATAGGGGCAGAAAATGGAAAGGTTTCTAGTAGTTTTTCATATTCATGAAAAGAATTCGGGTGTTTTAGTAGGGTCGGCAACAACCTTTACAGAGATTAAAGATTCCTCAGAAACAAGTAATAAGAAAGAGATGATTGCTAAAAAAGATCCTGAACTGTTTGCTCATTTGGGCGACTGGGCTGTAAAACAGGTAAGTTCTTACAACAGAGATAACTACACTGTAATAGTTCACGATGTTATTGCTATTTAATAAGCGTTAGTTGAGGATAACTGCTACAAAAGATTATATGAAATATCATGTAACAACTATTTGATATAGTATTCTTCCAATTCATGCTTTTTTACTATCTTTTTGGTTTCTGCAAGCAGAATCGTATACTTGCCTATTTTTAGGCTACTAGCGTAAACTTCCTGATATATTTCCAAAATAAACTCTTGAATAAAATACAGACTTTGAGAAAAGAGTGTATCTACTAGGCAGTTGCCATTTTATGACCTTAAAAAGCTATAAGAAATTTATAAAGGATAATGCTATGCAAAAAGAGAGCAAAGATAGTAATAAAAAATATATTAAAAAGATGCTTTTATTTATAGGATTGACAATAGTATTTCAGTTAACAAAAGTAGAGTTGGATGGTTTTAGCAGAAAAGTATATGTCTATGGTTGGACAATAGAAAAGAAGAAGTCAAAGAAAGAAGAGCTAAAAGAAGCAGTAAGTTTGGCCAAAGAAGTAGAAGAGCTGTTCAAGAAAGGTAATTACGAAGAAGCCAGAAAGTTAGGAGAAAAAGCAGTTGAAATAAGAGAAAGATTATTGGGAGAAAGTTTAGAGACAGCCCAGAGTCTCAATGATCTTGCAGTTGTATATCAGTCGATAGGTGAGACTGAAAGAGCCAAACCTTTGCATATTAAAGCACTCAGCATTAGAGAAAAGAACAGTGACAAGAAAGCTTTGCTGGAGAGTTTTGGTAATATAGGGCCACTCTACATGGCCTTGAAAGACTATAAGAAAGCAGAGACTTATTATCTAAAAGCTCTAGAGTTGAGTGAGGAACTGTCAGATCAAGAGAGACAGGCTTTAGTATTGAATAGCATAGGAGTGTTATATAACCAACTCGCAGAATTCAAAAAGGCAGAGAGTTTCTACCTAAAAGCTTTAGAATTGACAGAAAAATTATTTGGAATAAATACACCTGCCGCAGTACAAGTTATAGGCAACTTAGGAGTTGTTTATGAAAATTTAGGAGACTATAAAAAGGCAGCAGAATTTCAATTAAAAGCTTTAGACATAGTGCAAAAGAGTAAAGCAAAAGACAGCCCTTATGCAGCATCTATCATGCTCAATCTTGCCAGTGTTTATTTGAGCACTGGAGCACAAAGTAAAGCCGAATCTCTATATTTGAAGGCATTAGAGATAAACGAGAGGGTGTTAGGAAAAGAGCATATAGAGATGGCAAGGACTTTAAACGATCTAGGACTACTATATCTGGAAAAAGGCAATCACCAAGATGCAGAAAAGAGTTCCCAAAGGGCACTAGAAATAAGGGAAAAAATTTTAGGAAGTAATCATATAGACACAGCAAAAAGCTTCAACAACCTAGCTCTTGTTTATGAAACGCAAGGCAATTACAAGAAGGCAGAGCCACTCTATTTACGAGCATTAGAGATAAGAGAGAAGGTGTTTGGCACTGAACACCCTGACACGGCAGTCACGTTTAATAATTTAGCCTCTTTTTACAGCAAAATAGGAGACTACAAAAAGGCAGAGCCTTTCTATATAAAGTCCCTAGAAGTAAGAAAAAAAGTTTACGGTATCGAACATAGATATACAGCCCAAGCTCTAAACAATATAGGGTTGTTCTATCAAAACAAAAGTGATTATAAAAAAGCAGAACCTTTTATAGAGCAAGCTTTGGCTATAGCTGAAAAAGTTCTTGGCCTAGAACATCCTGAAACCCTTATATATATGAATAATCTAGCTGGTCTTAGAAACAGGCAGGATAACTATACAGAAGCAGAGAAACTCTACTTGAAAACTATAGAAATACGGGAAAGAGTTTTAGGTAAAGGGCATCCAGATGTAGCTGTAGCAATGAATAACTTAGCATTGTTGTATGAAGAATTGGGAAATTACAGCAAAGCTGAAGTCTTGCTAAAAAGAGCGCTAGAAATTTATGAAGAAGGTTTTGGTAAAGAAAATCCACAGGCTGTCATAAGCTTGGG
>JAEUQL010000621.1 GCA_016789295.1 Blastocatellia bacterium
GCAATCTCTGCATCGATTCTTTTCTTCACAAGAGGAGCAACAGTCTCCGGGTTTTCACCGGCTTTGTGCAGCACTGCCTCAAGCTGTTTTATCTGTAGTGGTGTTAAGTTGCTGCGTTTTGCGAGAAAAGTTTTGGCAGCTTCAATATTGTTTCGGCTGCCAGTAAAGGCTGCCAGCTTTTCTTGAGCAGCTTTTGTTGCTTTTGCATTTGTGTCGTCGCCTTCAACAATGCGTATATTGGAGTTCCATTCAGCAAGCACCGATTCTGTGCGAAGGTTATTCCATTTGGTAGTATATTCATCGATAAACTTTTGCGCTTCTGCCTGAACATCACTTCCACCTGCGCCAACCGTGCTAAAGATAGGATAGATTAGAGAGACTGTTACAAAAAGAACAGAGAAAAATAGAAAATGCCTCTTCATCAAGTTTCTCCTTAAAAAATTTTCTCTAAAGTGGCAAAAAATAGAGATGCTGGTATAGAAGTTTTTTGATGCTACACCAAAAGAGAAGCCTTTTTTTGTCGGCTTCTGCTTTCGTGCTGCTTAAACTCTCTCTAAGTTATTCTGATTTTGAGGCTATTGCAAGAAGTTCATCGGTAAGACGTGTAATTGAGCGGGCAAAAAGTTCTACGCCTGGCTGAGTGATCATTTGAAAAGCATTTGAGACAGCAAAGTCGTAATACTCCCGCTCTTGAAAACTCACAACTACAGGGCCAAGCCCTGCTCTGATGGTGTAGATGTTTGAAACTAGTCTGACCAGTCTTTTACATTCGGTCTCAAAGGGCTGAAGATCAAGCAGCCGCAAGTGTACAAGCCAAGCCTGCTCAACCGGATGAAGTTCAGTAAAAGAGTCGGCAGCAAACCAGCCCAGAGCATTTTCAATCAGTTTGGGTAATGCTTCGTGATACGCTGGCTGATGCCATTCAACTAGTGGTTGAGCATCTTTTTTGCGCCAAAACCCTCCACCATCACCTATTCCTTCCATAAGCAGAGCGTGCAGTTGTTGAAGTAGCTCGCTGCTGAGTGAAAATTTCTCTTTTGGCTCATAGCTTTCTACTATTTTGTGAAGGTGGTCAAAACAGTTGAGCAAGTTTTTGGCTAGCAAATCAGACTGAGAGAGTTCTGTTTCTAAAAAATTTTTATCGATCAATGACAGAATGCGCTCTCTGTCGATCTGCAGCCCCTCCAGAGCCAAGTCGTGCATTACAAATTCTGCAAGGAGATGGCGATTTATGATTGTTTCGATTTCAGAAGGAAATGGCTCTAACTGCTTCAAAGCTGCACGCTTTTGAGCAAGAGCCTCAACCCAATTTGATGAAGGTCTATAAGAATCATTGAAAACTGGTAGTGTTGGCATAAAGAGATATTAAAGATCCAATAATCTGAGCGTCAAGAGGTGTTGGTTTAGTTGCAGCAGTAGTCAAAAAGAAAGCTGGCTGTTGCTTACAGAATAAAGACTCTTATAATCTATCTGCTAAACTTTTGACATAGCTTAAATTCTTTCAAGGAGAGTTGGTTTTGACAGATCATATTGATCAATTAAGTGGAATCTTTCCTGCAGTTGCAACACCGTTTACCCTAGACGGCAAAGTTGATATTGCAAACTTGCAAAAAAATATCTCTATCTGGAACACAAAAGGCATCAAAGGCTATCTTCTACTCGGTTCAACTGGTGAAGTGGCTCATCTTGATAGAGGTGAAAAACTTGCAATCCTTGAAGCAGCACGCAACTCTATACCAAAATCGATGCCAATGATAGTTGGGACAGGTGCTTTCTCAACACAAGCAACTATTGCATTTACACGCAGATCGGCAGAGATTGGGGCAGACTATGCTCTTGTTGTTACTCCGCATTACTATAAACGCGATATGACACAAGCTGTGTTACGTAGCTATTTTGAAGCTGTAGCCGATGCAAGCCCGATACCTATCCTACTCTACAGCGTTCCACAGTTTACAGGGATGCAGATCGTTCCTGAACTTGTAGCAATGCTTTCAGAACACCCAAATATAGTAGGCATAAAAGACAGTTCCGGGGATATGCGCACACTGATAAAGACTTTGAGCCTTGTACAGAAGAACTTTGCTGTAATGGTTGGCAGTGCACTTGTGCTCTATCCATCATTGTTGGTTGGTGCTCACGGAGCAATACTTGCGGTAGCGAATTTTGCTCCTGAAGTCTGTCAAGAGATCTTCAAAACTGTAAAAAAAGAGGCCGAAGAAGAAGAGAAAGTAATGTCCAGTAGCGGTAGTTCCAATAAAGTAATCAGGCTAAATAAATTGGCTGGTCAAGGTTTGGGACAAGGGGCGCGTACTTATCAAGAAAGGCTCTTAAATTTGACAGAACATATAGTCACCAACTATGGAATAGGCGGGATCAAGTATGCTATGAGCTGTGTGGGCTATTCTGGAGGCTATGTTCGTAGCCCTCTGATAATGCCTGATGAACAAGGAGAGCAGACTATTCGCCGAGGCTTGAAAACTAGCGGCCTGTTTGAACAGGTTTAGGTGTTGCGCATCCTACGACTACATTTGCTGAAAGCAAATTAGTTGATAGACAAGCAACACAAGCACGAAAGGG
>JAEUQL010000622.1 GCA_016789295.1 Blastocatellia bacterium
AAGTTTGGGTCTGCAAGAAACTCTTGGAAACATTTCCCTTTCATAAAGTCAAGCATGTAGCCAACATTGGCCTCTGCATTCCATACCAGTGTGTCTACAAAAGCTGTTTGTAGATTGAGGCTGAGACTACGAAATAGCTCATCACCTATCAAACTACGTATCTGCTCAACAAGTGATGCATCATCTGGGTTGGCATTGACTATCGACATAATGTGCTCTTGCACACTTGGCGCAAGCAGACGAAAACTGCGCTCAGCTTCAAGACCTTCTGGTGCTTGCTTGGCTGCAGCAGCATTTTCAGACACTTCTTGTTTAACAGGGTTGTTGAGAGATTGACGCAGCTTATCGGCAAGCCGTCCTTGAAGGTGTGTACTACCTACGCTCAGACGCGAGCGCACAAACTGTAGCATCATTCTTTCGTCAAGATGTGGATCTGGCTTCTCGGCTGGTGGTAGTTGGCTGGCAAATTCGAGACCGAGTACCTGTGACCGGAGCTTTATCTCCCTCTTGGTGTCTAGTTTCTTTCTATCCATAACAAAACTCCTGTGAGGTTGACTATAGTCTTTAGAGAGTGGGTTGATGGACAGAGTCTAACAGGATCGAGCCAAATTTTGTACTCCGCAATAAAATAAATAGGAAAAAAATGCAGACATACCTACCTGTTCGCTTTAGAATTGATTGGTATAAGTTTTAATGAAGGCGGCATACCTCTATGAAACGCTGTGTTAAGTGCAAGAAAGAGTTTAACAGTTCTGAAGATATCTGCCCAACAGACGGGCAAAAACACACTACTGATGCCCTCATAGGTACAGTAGTAGACGGCAAATACCGTCTTGAAAAACTTATAGGCCGGGGCGGTATGGGTTCAGTCTACATTGCTAGCCACACTAACTTTAACAAACAGGTAGCAGTCAAAATACTTTCTCAAAACGTTCTTGAAATCAATCCTGGAGCTTATGAACGTTTTCGCAGAGAAGCCGAAGCCTGTGCACTCTTCAAACATCCAAACGCTGTGCAAGTAACCGACTTTGGTCAAACCGAAGACGAGATTGTTTACATAGTAATGGAGTATATTGAAGGCCATTCATTACGAAGAATCTTAGAAAAAGAGAAGAAGCTTACATCTCAACGCGCCGTAGAGATTTCACGCCAGATCTGTGCTGCAATATCGGCTGCACACCGTGCCGGAGTTATCCACAGAGACCTCAAACCGGATAATATAATGATAGAAATGGTGGATGGCCACGAGATGGCACGTGTTCTCGATTTTGGTATAGCCAAACTCAAAGACCATTCTCACAAACTTACAGAGACTGGTGGCTTGCTTGGCACTCCTCATTATATGTCCCCTGAACAGTGCATAGGAGCAGTTGTTGATCAAAGAGCAGATATCTATTCTCTTGGAATAATGCTCTATGAGATGTTGTCGGGTGAAGTCCCATTCCAAGGCTCGGTTGCACCAGCAATCTTCATTCAACACGTTACAAAACAAGCCGAATCTCTAGCTACAATCTGTCCCGAACTGCCAGACGATCTTGTGAAGGTAGTAATGCGTGCTATCGGCAAAAATCCTGATGAGCGTCAGCAATCGGCGGCTGAACTGGCTGAACACTTAGAGATAGCTGTTAAAGCAGATTCGAAGAAGTGGCGCGTGGTCTTTTATGGAGCCGACGACGACTCTCCACAGACCTATGAGAAGCTTTCCGAGGGTTTGCAACAAAGCTTTGGTGTAACGCCTACACAATTTTCTGCTTTGATGAATGCTTTACCTGCTACTGTGAAACGGACGGCTACTGAAGATGAGGCTACGAAAGTGGCTGAAAAACTTATTTCAATAGGTGCAGTAGCACAAGTTGAACCTATCATTCCTCAACCAATTACAACTGATAAACTCACTTCTTTAGATACTGGAAATATACGACCTACTAACCAATCCGAGACTGTTGCAGACAAAAGAAATACACTCAATAATCAAGATGTTGATGTCTTTATAGTCGATCCGTTACTTGTTACTGATAGCATGGCAATGCTCTCTTATGCTACTGAACAGACAAAACGGCAGACAATTGTTGATGAAACTGCAAACATCGTTGAGCCTTCAGAAAGCAGGCCAACCGTAGTAAATCAGCCTACTCATGTAGCTCCCAATACTCTATCTATTTCTCAACCTAACGTAACTTTTGTCGAACCACCAACAAAGCTAACTGAAAAACCCAAGATTTCCTGGACTCTAGATATTGATGGTACTTTCTATCAAGATATATCTGATGAAGATATTGAAAATTGGATACTACAAGGCCGTCTGTTAGCACATCACAAAGGCCAAAGAGGTGCTGGGCAGTGGTACGAGCTTGGCACTGTTCCCAAACTTCGCCGTCTTTTTGATGAAATAGCTCAAAATAGTCAAGTAGAAACTTTGCCTGCTGAAACTCCAAAGGCTGCTGCAGTTGCTGTTTTAGGTTCATTTGTCTCACCCAAAGTTATCAAGTTTGTTGTTGCAGTTATTATTTTCTATGTTCTTATAAATCTGGGGCTGCAATACGGTGAACGTACAACACTTAACAACAGTATGGAA
>JAEUQL010000623.1 GCA_016789295.1 Blastocatellia bacterium
TAGAAGTACTGAGTAGTATCAAAATTACCTTGTGTAGAGTAGAAAAAAGGGTATATATCTACACTAGCACCAGATTTAATTAGGTAGTTACTACCTTTTGACCAAACACTATCATTAACTAATGGCTTGATTTCAACATCACCAACAGAATTAGGCCAAGAATAAGTCCATACATTTCCTGTTGTCCAAGTTGCATTTACACCACTACTCCATGAAAAAGGTGACTTGCTACCACGTATAGCAATACGATTGCCAAACCCTACATCATAATTAACTTTTACAGTAGTTGCCTCTGTAATTACTGTAAAGACTAGAAGTAACAGCAGAGATAGTAGAAATTTTGTATATCTCTTAACCACTTTTTCCTCCATCTATGTTTAGATTCCAGAGCAGAAAATAGCTCCATTTTTGAATAGAAAAGAATACTATTGAATGATTATTCAGTCAATATGAACTTCAAAATTCCACAATCTTCAGTTTTTGTATGAGAGGTTACTGAGATATAATTAGCAGTTGAACAAAAAAACTCAAGACAAGCACCACAGGAGCGAAAAAATGAAAAAATGGATCAACTTCTTTATTTTAACCTTGATCTTAAATTTTGCAGTTATTTCTAATGTATCTGCGGACAAGACAAGAGCTAGGAAGCATTCAAAAGTTGCAGCAGAATCAAAAGCCACAGAGACTATCAAGCGTGGAGAAGAGATAGGTAATTCACCAAAAGTCACGCTAACAAAGCTCATGGCAAATCCAAACGACTATTCTGGAAAGAAAGTTGTTGTTGAAGGAACAATAGAAAAAGTCTGTTCAAAGAAAGGTTGTTGGATGGAATTGACTGAAGCAAAAGGTAGACCTGGAGTAAGAGTTACCTTCAAAAACTATGGCTTTTTTGTGCCAACCGATTCGTCAGGCATGAAAGCAAAAGCTGAAGGAGAGGTCACCCTGAAGGTTCTCAGCAAAGCCGACGCAGACCACCTTGCAGGTGAAGGAGCAAGGCTCAATAGAAATGCAGATGGAACAGCAAACGAGATCAGTTTTGTTGCTTCTGGAGTTGAGTTGAGAAAGTAGCTCTGATAGAGCTGAATAGCCTAGTAAAATCTAGGCTATTTCTCTTTCTTACTGTTTTCATTATGTTCAGTAAAATCTAGGCTATCTTTGGCTTTGTAAAGGTTTTGAGGATCTGTTTCAACTGGAAAAGTCTCTAACACCATATAATCAGGGATTTTTAAAGTTATCTTGCGCCCGTCATCTGTTTTTGTTTCTATCTCCCAAGCAAGCCCATTCCATAAAGCAAGCTCAAAAGATTCTGGATCACTTGGAGAGCCACGAAGACGTATCCACTTCTGCTTGCCTTCAACTTTCTTGTCTTGATCTTTTATTGACATGCTTACCTCTAAATATCAGAACAGAAAGAAAGACATTGTAAATTCAGCATTACAGAACATAAGAAGAAACAAGATTACAACACCATTCTCACTAGTAGAAGCCTACCTTATAAATTTAATCCATCGCAATAGTAGAAAGAAAGCAGTGGGCTGGCTCTTTTTTGTATATGAAAGATGGGTAGTGTTAACCGACTCTGATATTAAATTTGAAAAAAGAAGATTACTCACTAAATATTTCTAGATAACCCAATAATAGCTTTCAAAAGTGAGTAAGAAAGGTCTGAAGAAAAGTCTTCAGACCTTATTTTGAAACTATCTTCTTTGAGCTACTGTCAGCTTGTATTTTGTTGTTCCTAAAGCTCCAGAGACACCTATAAAGTAGGTTCCTGGTGCAAGGTTTTCTACTATGGCTTCAGAGCCTGTAGCTGTAAAACTTACACTTATAATGGAGCTACTGTTGATAGGTACTGTTCCATTCTTCAGATCTCTTGAGAACAAGAAGAGGTCTATATCTGAGCTTGTATTTTCTGCGTCAAGGAAGAGAGCAAGACTAGTGTTCTGTGTGAGCGTGACTCTGTAGAGGTCGTGGATATTGAGGCTTCCGTTATTTCCTCCAAAATCTACTTTTATTCTAGAGCTATCACTTTCTGACACGTTGCCAGAGATTATCTGATCACCACTGAGTCTTTGAGCAGCCTTCTTGGCATCGTTGTTTTCTTGTTCGTCAGCACTGGTTATAGAACTACCATAGTTATTGAGGAAGAAATCTATTCCTGTTGTGATAGAGCCTGCATTTACTCTAACGGGACTAAATTCTCTGGGTCTGTCTCTGTTTGGATCACTACTCTCATTAGCTCCATTATAGTTTTCGGCAATGATAAAGCCTATTTGTGGATCTCGTTGGCCTATGCTTGAACCACCCAGAGCATCTGGATTGATAGTTTCAACAGACACTAGATAATCTCCAGGAGGTAGGCCAACAAAGTTGAAGACACCATTTCCTCCCAAAACACCAGAAACAATGCTAGTGGAAGTAAGAAGAGGGTCTATCTCATTGCGTGGTGCTGGAGGAAGAGGTGCACCATCTTCATCGACAGGTATAGCCTGACCACCATATGGATCAAGTGTTGGCGCTGGTGGATAGTCACCAAGGCTGACTCTACGAGCCACTACATTGAGGCCAGAG
>JAEUQL010000624.1 GCA_016789295.1 Blastocatellia bacterium
TAACAATTTTGCGTTCTTCTAGTTCGTTAAGATAGAGATTGCGGTCGTAGACTTCGCGCAGTACCACTTCTGTCATAGTTCCAGTTCGCTCTTTGCGATAGCGAGCAATAAATGGAACAGTACTTCCTTCTGAAAACATCTGTAGAACATTCTCTACGTGGTCAAGTTTCAGTGAAAGCTCTTGTGCAATGATATTTGCAATACTGATCATTATTCTATTTCCTTGATTATATTCCCTTGGTTTCCAAGTGGTTTAGAGACTAAAAGTTAGCCAGATATGCAAGAGGTTGCAAGTAGATGAGAGCGGGAAGTTGTAGATACTTCCCGCAGTTTTGTGGACTCTGTTAATAACCACTGTAGTATGGATTTTGGCCTGCAGCGTGGTCAGTGACATCGAGAATCTGAAAGACTTCTGGAACTTGGTCTCTGATACTCTTTTCGATTCCCATCTTGAGTGTAGCTGATGAAGAGGAACATCCTTGACATCCACCACTCATTTTAATAAAGACGTTATTTTCAACAACATCCACCAGCTCAATGTAACCACCGTGAGAAGCTACCATTGGGTTGATTTCGGCTTCGATTATCTTCTCTACCTTCTGCTTGATCTGCTTTGTTGTTGATGGATCAATGGGTTGAAGAGTGTTGCGAATGTAGAAACCAACCCATTTGCCCAGTCCACGCCAGTCCTCTCCACCATCCTTCTTGGTTAAAGTAACAACGTCGTTATTAAGTTCGACTTTGGCTACTTGTGCAATATTGAAGAGCCTTTTTGCAATCTCTACATTTGCAGCATCTTCTTTGGAATTGAAAACGGCTGAGCCTTCATAAACAGGTCTGTCAACAGTAAAGTGGCAGATATTTATGTCCTGTTTATCGACTTCTGCTTTGATCTTGATTGTCTGATCCATATTGTCTCCCTTTGAAACTCCAGTTCCAACTTTAATATTTTGGCTCATCTTAGCAAAGCCAGAAAAAAAATAGTAACTACCACTGCAAATTATTGGAAAAGTCTCCTGTAGAGGCTAGCTCTCTGTTGATGGCGTCTGGTCAACAATTGTTATCTCTATACGTCTATTTGCAGCACGCCCTTTCACTGTCTTATTATCTGCACGTGGAGTGCTGCTGCCTTGAGCAAAGCCCTGAACTCTACCCACATTCACACCACGAGTTGAAAAGAATGTCATAATCGACTCAACACGGCCTTTAGTAAAATTCATACGGGCGTCTTGTGTACCACGGCTATCAGTAAATCCTTCAACTATAAGGTTGTTTGGGAGTTCTTTCAGGTAGCTAACCAGCACCTCTAACTTAAAACTCCCTTCACTGCTTAGAACAACGGAAGTTTCACCAGCAAAGTAGCTATCAGGAACAATCAGCACTGTACCTCTGCCGTCGCGACGTGTTTCAAACTGAGACATTACCTGCTCGCGTAGCTTCTGAACTTGACGATCTTTGTCGCGCTCTTTCTCTACTACCTGGACATTTTTTTGTACACGATCTAGCTCTTCGCGAAGTTTTCTATTTTCATCTTCAATCTCTTCAAATCTCCTACTGTTTCTTTGTGAATCATTTCTTGCTAGATCGAGTTCACGCTTTGCCAAGTCTACTTCTCTAAGTAGTCTGTCGTTGTCCTGCTCCAGGTTTTTAGCTCTCCTTGCTGCTTCATCAAGTTTAGCCTGCAAGTCTTTGGCCGATTGGCTACCACTTCGAGCTTGATCCTCAAGACGTGTAATCTCACTCTCCTTCTCTTCCAGAAGAAGGCGTGCCTCTTTGGCTCTACGTCTGCCTGCCGCAAGACTACGTGCTTGAACAGCTTGTCTGATTGCAAGGTCGCCTGCAATCTTTGCCTCTTCTGTACTACCAGATCTGTAGAGCTGCTCTCCACGCTCAAGATCTGTTTTGGCTTTATCGAAAAGCGTCTGCGCATAGGTTTCCGCTTCATAGTACTTGGCTATTTCTAGCGCATTACGCGCTTGTAGTAACTCTATGGGATACTTTGAATCTTTTTTAGTAGCTACTGGGTCTGGAGTTACAAGAATGCGCTCAAAGTCTGCATCACCAGAGAAGTTGATCTTGTTTGCTCCACCTGTCACGCCTGCCTCTCTTGCTCCTTGATTTGCTACAACAACAAGACGTGAGGGTGAAGTTACAAGATAATGAGGCTCAGCAGTAATTATCAGACTGAAGCTTCTATGAGGTGTTGAGGTACTAAATTCAGAACCAAAAAGATTGTCCATAGTTTCACTGTCACGCTGCCTATATTCTCCAATGTTATCTACAATCCCTTCGGGAGTAACAGCCCAGACCACATACGTTGCAGATGCAGGACTCAACTGTGATGGAGGAGGAAGACGACCAAGGTCTATTTGTATCAACGTGACACTTTTGCGCCGCTCAATTACAGCTTCACCTTTGATATTCTTGGCAAAACGCTCTGTTCCTATCAATGGAATTTTCACCTTCTTATCAAAGGGGTAAGTCATAACTACTGTATCGAATGAGACATCACTATTTGTTTGCGCCCAGATACTATTTGCATATGTTAGAACAAGAACAACTGTAAT
>JAEUQL010000625.1 GCA_016789295.1 Blastocatellia bacterium
GCAAGGAGTAGGAAAGATATGGAACTTTAATGCTTCAGCCAATGAATGGCAGCCTTTTACCGAGCAACCTATAGAGCAGATGAGGCGGCAGTCTACAAGTACTGCACTACTTTTGATAGAGTACCCCCTCTTTTTACGCTGCTCAAATCAAACAGAACTATCCAAAGCATGCTATAACGCACTTACGCGGATCGATAGTGACATACTTACCCAAATTTATGGTCCGTATCAGTTTACAGGATTAGCACGTATGGATTACAGAACTGATGGGCGTAACTTTAGAACCCAAAGTGCTATAGCTTTGACAGGAGAAGTTCTTGCACACGTAGTAGCACAGAGCGAACACTTGAAAAGCTACTTCTATCGATCTGGTAGTCCACTAGAGACAGTTTTGGCGATGGCCAACCTCGACCCAAAAGCTTTTGGCTTGGATGGTAAAGACTATCTAGCCAGACCTGTAGCACTAAAACTACTAGGTGATTTCTGGAAACGTATGGGGAAGAATCGTCCTGTAGGGCTTCTTGGGGATATCTATGCAAAAGGTATCTATGCAGGACTGGCGAGCATAGGTGAGTCTGCACCTGAAAGATCCAGCCTTGTTTCGATCCATCTTACAAATGTTCTGGGTAGGTCGCTTTTTGGAGATGGAGAAGGCAAGGGGACTACAGACCTACTAACTGTGCTGATGCTTGCTGATCAGATAAGATTGATGGAATTGCTAGAGTTGAGTTGGACTTACGCAGAAGCTGTACTAAATGATCTACGTACTGTGGCTTCTCTACAAGAAATTGGAGAACTGATCAGGCTTGGTGGAACTTTTGCACAGCATGAAGTAGAGATAGCGAAGAGGTTTAATCAGAAATGGATCTCTGCAACTCAACCTCTGTGGACTATTTTGCGGGGATCGGCTCCACATGCTTGGGGTTTTTGGACGAAAATAGCAGAAGGATACTCTATTGCTCAGTTGTTAGTAGCCTACGAACCAGCACAAGCACTTGGCTATTTTCTAATGCCTCTGGCAGATATTACCAGGCTGATGCTACTTTTTGAGACTTCAAGTCCAGTACTTTCAGAGAAGTTAAAGACAGATTCTGAGACTGCAGCAAGAAGTCTTTTGTCAGGCTTTGAACGGTTTAAGAGCTGGCAGGCTCCACTAAGCAACATTATCGAAGAAGCACTTGGCTACTATTTCGATCTGACCATTCAACACGATGCTTGGGTCTCTTTTACAGAGAGTTTGAAGCACCACTTGAGACTTTTAGACACAGATCTTCAAAGCAGACAAGCTCCAGAAGCCATAATCACTATGCTTTCCACAGTGTTGGTGAGGCTTGAGGCTAACCATCCAACTCCTCAACTGATGCAATATGACAGCCCACCAGAAGTAGTAGTTTCATCCCAAACAAAACTACCTTTCTGTGATTTTGCAGACAGCGACTGCCAGTTTTTGCAGCACCTGAGCCGTGACTTGTTGGGTGAAAAGATTCTCAACCAAGCAATAGTACTCAAGACGATCTCCTTGTGGCGAAATTCAGACCTAAGAGAATCGCTGCGTAACATCAGTTATTTTGCAAACATTCTTTCTGGGCTTATCCTTGACGAGACATTGAGAGCTATGCTTATTAGCTCCCCTCTGTGCATACAAGCTTGTGGACAGATACTGCAAGGACTGAAAGAAGACTCTTCAGACCTGGGCGATCAGGCCATCAACGACATACTCAATACTCTTAGAAATCATAGGGAAGCACAGCAGAAAGTAGAATCTGTCCTGGCTATTCCTAGCTTTCCATTTGATGAAGACAGACAGCACCTTTCTGAACTTTCTGTAAAGACAGACGGAGAGAAAGTGGAGATGATGCTTGTAGCTGTATTTAGTACTCCCTGTTTAGTAATTGTTACCAAAGATAACGGTACTGTAGGGACGCTCTCAAAACTTGAGGCCGAACTGTCTTATCGCTTACAAGCACGATTGGCAGAGTTTGAGTTAGAGATAATGCCACTTGGTGGAATAAGTCTATCGGCATCCGAAGCTGGACTCTCTTTGTCAAGTTCCAGTTTGGAAGTTGACCCAATCTTCTATGAGTCTAGCAAACAAGCATCTGCACGTATGCTTTGGAGCTTTGCCTCAAACAAGATGGCACTTGCAAGCAAGATTTTGCAAGAAGAGCTACGGGATTCGATGATTGCACTAAAGCTGTGACACTTAGCTCTTGTAGCGGTTTTCAGCAGAAAGCGATTTCAGGCGTGCGAGTTCTGGCCAAACTGCTGCTACTACTATCACTACCAAGACTGTTCCAACTCCACCACTCACAACCGATATGACGGGGCTGAAGTAATGAGCAACCAGCCCCGATTCAAAACCTCCCAGTTCGTTAGAAGAAGAGATGAAAAGACCATTTATGGCCGAGACCCTTCCTCTCATCTCATCTGGTGTCAAAAGCTGAACGAGGGTCTGCCTGATGACAACACTTATATTATCGAGTGCTCCTATTATGACAAGCATTGAGAAAGAGAGCCAGAAAGAGGTAGACAGTCCAAAGATCACTGTAGCAATACCAAACCCTG
>JAEUQL010000626.1 GCA_016789295.1 Blastocatellia bacterium
AGGCATGATACCCGTCAAATGTCTCTCATTTGGAGAGGCTGTTAATGTGACGCTAGGATTGCCATTTATAAGAACTTCTGCCGATCACGGGACTGCTTTCGATATTGCTGGTAAGGCCATAGCAGATCCAAGAAGCATGATAGAAGCCATAAAACTAGCTGCACAGCTTACAGTCAAAGGCTCTGAGGTGGAACCGGATATTGTCGGACGGTAAGGGCTTTTCACCTTTTTTCTAACTAAGATATAATCGCCCTAAACTGAGAGGATTCTCACTTAAGTCTATACTGTTTTCCATAGAAAGTGCAGAATTTAACTTAATGACACAAAAAGCGGTCAAGAAGCCACAAATAGTTGAAAAGAAGGGTCTAGCCAAAGAGCTTTTTGCTACAGAAAATCTGCTCTATTGGCTCTTGCTGTTTGTTCCCATTTCAATAGTTCTTGAACTCCAACACGCTCCAAAGATATGGATCTTTGCTACTTCTTCACTTGCTATTTTGCCACTTGCTGGAATGATGGGAAAAGCTACAGAACATCTGTCAGCAAAATTTGGCGAAGGCGTTGGTGGGCTGCTCAATGCAACTTTTGGGAATGCAGCCGAAATGATTATCGCTATTATGATGCTGCGCGAAGGACTCTATGAAGTTGTTAAAGCATCCATAACAGGTTCAATAATAGGAAACGTGCTGCTTGTTCTAGGACTTAGCATTTTTGCTGGAGGTATAAAATTTGACACACAGCGGTTTAACAGAACTGCTGCCAGTGCAGGCACCACATTGCTTTGTCTGAGTGCGATAGGTCTTGTAGTACCAGCTATCTTCCATTTTCTTAATCAAGGAAGTCTCAGTTCATCAAGCATAAGAACTACAGAACAAGAGTTGAGCTTTGAGATAGCAGTAGTTCTGTTTATCAGCTACATCCTTAGCCTTCTCTTCTCCCTCAAGACACATAAGCATCTCTACAGTGGGTCTGGCGAAGACGAAGAGGAGCATACGCACGGCTGGTCAAAAAAGAGGTCTATAGGGATGCTCCTTGTTGCTACAGCACTTGTTGCACTGATGAGTGAATTTCTTGTAGGTGCAATCGAGGAGACTGGCAAGCAACTACACCTTTCGGAAACTTTCATAGGTGTTATCTTGGTTGCAATAATAGGAAACGCTGCAGAACATAGCACAGCAATACTTGTCGCTATGAAGAACAAGATGGATCTAGCTTTTAATATAGCTGTTGGTTCATCACTGCAGATAGCTCTCTTTGTTGCACCAGTACTGCTGTTTATCAGCTATCTCTTTGACAGACCAATGAATCTGCTCTTCACACCGTTTGAAGTACTCTCTGTAGTTCTTTCCGTCTTGATACTCAACATGGTGGCCTCGGATGGAGAGTCAAACTGGCTAGAAGGCGTAATGATGTTGGCTGTCTACACTATAATTGCTATGGCTTTCTACTTTTTGCCATAAAAAGAGCCATAGCTGTAAGTAAAGCAGCTATGGCTCTAAGTCCCAAAGCCTAATTAAAACTTAGTCGGCTTACCACCATTTGCCGTTGCCTGCAATAGAAGTATGGGAGTATAGAACTAATGAGCAAAATAAAGAGGAAAGTTGTCCAGAAAGTTTTTCTGTATAGAACACGTATTGATTTAGAATTTCATACTGCTTGATCCACCAATGCAAAACGATAAGAGACGAGCATCATACTTTACCTTTATCTTGCTGCTTGCTATAGCTACCCTTATTGGGTCATGGGGCAGTTTCTATTTCTTTACCCAAAAGTTGGAGCGCGACTCTTCTGAAAGCTACAATGAGAAGCAGTTTGAGCATGTTCAAGGAATATCTCGAAACATCAATGATATTTTCTTGATAATAGAACGCGAGCTTGAAACAGTAGCATCTTCTGCAGAAGTTCGTAGTGGTAATGGTCGTGATGCACTTCCTATTCTTGCAACTTCTTATAGAAAACTTGAAAACCATGTAAGCGATATAGCAGTCATTGACTCCCAAGGACGCTTCCTCGCAACTCACAAAACAGGTCTTAAACGTACAGGTATTAGTGCACTCAATAGAAACTCTACCTCTGAGACAATACGCACCAAAGCTCCTTCTCTTGCTGGCCCATTTCTTACCCTTGTACAAAGCAAAGCTATCTCTCTAGATGTTCCTGTATTTCGATATGAGAGTGTGGAGAGCAGTGAATCAGGCAGAACAGTTACAGGAAAAGTCTTTGTTGGTACAGTATCTTGTCTGGTAGAAGTAGACAAATGGATAGAAAATTACTTAAAGCCTTTTGATGCCCAGATCAACAGCTCAACTTGGATAATTAATAACAATTCACAAGTAGTTGCTAACACCAACTCTGCACTCATAGGAGAAAAATGGCTAGACATTGAAGATGGGTCTTTTAAAGACCCAACTCCAGGAATTCCAGACAGGAGTGGGGATTTGCAGTTTCTTAACACTGTTTTGGGAGGTAAGAGCGGGAAATTTCAAGGAAAGCTAGGAAGCTTAGGAACCGAAGATCAGATAGTTGCATATGCCCCAATAAATATAACAAACACTCGCTGGTCA